>CACZPF010000346.1 GCA_902782975.1 uncultured Lachnospiraceae bacterium | reverse complement strand
CGAGCTTTCACGCCTTCTGCGTGATTTTTATAATGTCACTTCCATCCGCATCACTGTATTTGATGACAAGTTCAACGAACTGACCGCCTACCCGGAACAGGATACACCCGTGTGCCGGCTTATCAAAAAAAATCCGGAACATTCCCTTAAATGTCGCATATGCGACAAAGCCGCCTGCGAGACGGTCTCCCGCCGCAGAACGGCTTATACTTACACATGTCATGCCGGGCTGACGGAAAGCATTGTCCCGATCTATGTCAGCAATCTGCTGGTCGGTTACCTGTTTTTCGGGCAGATCCTTTGTTATGCCTCACAGGAAGAAGCGATCCGGCAGATAAAAGAAAAGACCGGTTTTCACAGACCGGAGGAGCAAACTGCCCTTTGCAAGGCCTGCGGACAGGAAAAACTGCTTTCCAGAGATTATGTGGCTTCTGCTGCCAGTCTTTTATCCCCGGTTGCCCAGTATCTGGCCATGAGCAGGATCATCACTCTGCGCCAGCAGGATCTTCCTGTCCAGCTTGATGAGTACCTGAACCGTCATTTTACAGAAGAAATCAGTATCGAGACACTGTGCCGGCATTTCAACATCAGCCGCACAGTCCTTTACGAAATTGCGTCCCAAAGCTACGGAAAAGGACTGGCGGCTCATATCCGGGAGCTGCGCCTTGATAAAGCCAGAGCTCTGCTTACCGATCATCCGGAGATGTCCGTGATGGTAATCGCGGAAAAGTGCGGTTTTCCGGATTATAATTATTTCATTACAGTATTCAGAAAACAGGTCGGCCTGTCTCCACGGCAGTACCGGATGAATATGCCGGATGAAAAGTCCTGACATACAAAGGCCAGTACTCATCAGCGGCAGAAAAAATCTCAATGCCGCTAAGTCCGGCGTCCCGGATGTCCGGCAGGACAGGCCTTTGTCCTTAAATAGAATCCGGAAGATACGGAAGCAGCGCGTCCAGCACCGGGGCATATCCGTCTCCGTACATGTGCATCCCCTCGATCGTATATTCCGCTTTCAGGCAGCCTGCTTCATCGGTGATCCCCCGGTTGAGATCAAGATACACAGCACCCTGTTCTTCCGCCAGAATTCTCACAGCCCGGTTTGCACTGGTAATTCTCTCATTACTCCGCACCTTTAATGCTTCCTGCATGTGTATGTCATCTCCGGCCGCTGCAGGGTTGACCGGATAGTAGGCCAGCATATACAGATGCACCCCCGGCAGATGCTCCTTGATTTTTTCGATGATACAGCGGTAGCGCCCGATCAGCTCTTCTTCCCTGTAATCCGGGGCGTTCAGGTCATTGGTTCCGATATTGATATAAATATAGTCCGGCTTCAGGTCGTAGATACAGGCATCCATCACTTCCAGCAGTTCGCTGGTGGTAAATCCTCCGATACCCCGGTTATAGATGGTATAGGGAAGATGCCGGTCAAGCAGCAGCTCATAGATTGGGAACTGTTCCATCAGGCTGCTCCCCACAAACAGGATCTGATGAGGCCGTACCATCTTATTCAGGCGGCGGTACCGCTCTACTTTCTGCTTCTTCTCCCGCTGCATAAAATCAATCATAAATTCTTCTATCGACGCGTTTTCTACAGACATATTCTGCCTCCCCTTATTTATTCTCCCGGCCAGGTAAACGGTTTGACCGGAAGTCCTGCCTGGTTCCAGATCTGTACTTCACAGTAATTGGCTTCTGCAAACGCGATTTTCAATTCTCCCTGCGGTGCTGCCGCAAGGGTCAGGCAGATCATATTGCCCTCCGTTTTCAGATCTGTAATGGCCGTTTCTTCTCCATTCACCGTCACACAAAAACACTCTGCAGGCGCCTTGCCCAGAACAAAGCCGCCCTCTGCATGGTCAAAAGTCAGTGTGATCTTTTTCCCATCTGCTTTTGTATCCGTCAGCTCCGGCGGATCCGCCAGTATGGATTCTCCGTATACATGCGCTCTGGCCAGAAGTGCAAGCCTCTCTCCCACTTCCAGTTTGTATTTCGGATGAATGTCGTCGTGGTCCCCAAGGTCCATGATACTTGCCATCCAGGTGTTCTCATTTTCATGAGCAGCCTTGTCCTGGCACCTTCTCACCAGCGGATAATTGTCCCCGGTGCAGTCCAGCCACCGTTCAAAAGGAGCAAGCTGAACCAACAGGAATGGAAGGGCAGGATCCCGGAAGGTTTCCCGGAAGCATCGGATCAAAGCCTTCATGGTCTGATCATATATCCCGGCATGGCCGCTGTCTGATTCCCCCTGGTACCATAGGATTCCTTTTACAGCCATCGGAGCGATCGTCTCCATCATGGTATGGTACAGACCGCCCGGCCGGCAGGGGTTATACGGTCCCATCGGCATAAGCTTTTTCCCGGTATGGTTTTTCATCCAGAGCTGCTGTTCCTCCCAGGTAAGGCCGTACATCATGGTCCGCCATTCCAGTTCGGAGGTATAGTTGTTATCCTGAGCCATAGCCTCAAGACTTTCATTCTTCAGTTCCTCCGGATCCCACTTGTCCGCCTCGGCGTGATACTCCCGGATAAACACATCGAGGGGCGCTTCCTGCATACAGGATTCATCCATCCACGCACAGGCGGGCGTGCCGCCCCAGTTGCAGCCGACAATGCCGACAGGGATTCCACGTGCCTCCTGTATTCTGCGGCCGAACACATAGCCAGGCGCAGAGAACACCGGGAAAGCAGCATCACCTTCCTTGAACCAGAATCCACTGTCCTCTTCGTGACGCCAGGGCTGCTCTGCAAAGGAGATTCTCGGAACATTGAACATATGGACATCCGGATCTTTCTCCCACCGTTTTATATCGTTCCAGTGGGCATCATAACGCAGGAAATATTCCATATTGGACTGACCGCAGGCCAGCCACACATCACCGAAGGAAACATCCTTCAGTTCGATCTCCGGCTCACTTTCATGGTTGACATACAGGCGTATCACCGCTCCCGTTCCCTGACGGCGTTTGGGAAACTCCAGAAAGAATTTCCCGTCCTTCACGTCCGCCTGCATGCGGGTTCCGCTGATCTCGACGGTTACGCTTTGTACTTCCTCCGATACGCTGCCCCACAGCCGTACCGCTTTATCCCTCTGGAGCACCATCCCGTCCTGAAAAATGGCGGGAAGATTGATTTTGTAAGCCATGCTGATTCTCCTCTCTCGCTGTAAAATCCATTTCAGGTAATTGCAAAACTTCCTGCAACGATCGAAAGCTGTGCATTTTCAGACTTATGATAGCAAATCCATCCATCCTTGTAAACGAAAGAATCAGAATCAGATTTTTCATACAGACGCTCTTCTGTCCCGGAAAGCAAAGAGACAGTCCTTTTTCTGCCGGAAATCAAAAGGACTGTCTCTTCTGTTTACTCTTTTACGCCGCCCAGGGTGATTCCACGGACGAAATAGCGCTGGAAGAACGGGTAGATCACCAGAATCGGCAGAATACCGATGACGGCGATAGCCATTCGGATGGTGGTAGACGGCATTTTGATCGCGCCGGACGCCATGGAGGTAGAGCTGGTCGCGGCGGCTGCCAGAGCCCGTACATCATCGCTGATATTATTCAGCACGATCTGGATCGTATTGAAGCGGGCCCCGCCTCGGGCTGTCAGGTAATAGAGTCCGTTCTGCCAGTCATTCCAGTAGGTAAGCGCAGTCATCAGGCCCACGGTCGCGATGATCGGTTTGGAAAGTGGCAGGACGATTTTCCCAAGAATCATGAATTCTCCTGCTCCGTCAATTCTCGCCGCCTCCTCGAGGCTGGCCGGAATACTGTTGACAAAATAGTTGCGCAGAAGAATAACATTAAACGCGTTCATCAGGAAGCCAGGCACGATAAGAGCCCACAGGGTATCTTTGATATGCCAGATCTTGGTATAGCAGTAATACGTGGATACCAGGCCGCCGTTAAACAGCATGGTAAAGATCAGAAGAAAGCTTACGATACGCATGCCCGGAATGTCCTGCCGGCTGATCCCGTAGGCAAACAGAACCGACAGAAAGAGACTGGCGACGGTGCCGATCAGAGTCACCAGGATCGTCATCAGGTAGGCGTG
>CACZPF010000345.1 GCA_902782975.1 uncultured Lachnospiraceae bacterium | reverse complement strand
TTAATTATACCATTTCAGGCGGTATCTTTCCTTAATGACAAAACAAAATCCAGAGCAAATGCCCTGGACTTTGTCTACAGTCTGAGGCCGCCTTATCCGGCGGCCTTATGGCATATTACTATTTAATCTAATCGTTCATCTCATGCCAGTACACCCAATGATCATAAGCTTCCAGATACCTTTCGTCTTCGTCCTCTCCTATCTCATCGGCAAACTCCTCGGCATAGTCAAAGGCATATTCGTCCGGATCAGAATACAAATGGGCTTCATACGGATCTATCCTAGTTGATTTTGAAGACGGCGTTTACATATTAAAGGAATGCGTGAGTTTTTCGACAGCAAGCGCCGGGCAAAAGATGCGTATATGCCGTATCCGCACTGCAGGGGATCCTGAGCTGTCCTGCCCGGCAGGATACTTGTTTGGAAAGGCAACTACGCTTTCTCATCAAACAGCGTTTTGTATTCTCCGTACCCCTCTGCGTCCAGTCTATCATAGGGAATAAACCTGAGTGCAGCGGAGTTGATGCAGTACCTCAAGCCGCCGCTTTCTCTCGGCCCGTCAGAAAACACATGACCAAGATGGGAATCTGCGCCACTTGAACGGACTTCTGTCCGGATCATACCATAGGAAGTATCCGTCTTTTCCGTTACGGCATCCTTGCTGACCGGTTTGGTAAACGCCGGCCAGCCGCAGCCAGAATTGAATTTATCCATGGATGTAAAGAGCGGCTCTCCGCTTACGACATCCACATAGAGGCCTTTTTCAAAAAACGCGTCATACTCCCCGGTAAAAGCACGCTCTGTCGCGGCATTCTGTGTCACATCATAAGCAAGGTCGCCGATCCTCTCCCGCAGGGCTTCCGCTGTTTTCTCTGGTTCAGTCTCTTTTTCTCTTTGCTCTTCCAGATCAAACATTGCCCGTGGGATGTGGCAGTATCCGCCCGGGTTTTTGTCCAGGTATTTCTGATGATATTCCTCTGCTGTAAAGAAATTATCGAGCATCTCCAGTTCTACCGCAAATTTCTGTCCAGCTTTTTCTTCCTCAGCAGCATACACAGAGCGCGCCTCATTAAGCTGCTCTTCGTCCGTGCAATAGATCCCGGTGCGGTACTGGATCCCCCGGTCGTTTCCCTGCCTGTTTACAGAGACCGGATCGATCACTATAAAATAATACGCCAGAAGCTGCGTCAAGGTTATCCTGCTCTCGTCATAGACGACTTTGACCGTCTCGGCATGTCCGCTTCCCGCGCACACCTCCCGGTAATCCGGTGCCTTGTCCGGTCCGTTTGCGTACCCGACTTCCGTATAGACAACTCCGTCAAACTGATCAAAGAATTTCTCCACACCCCAGAAACATCCGCCTGCCAGATAGATCGTTTTCATATCTTTCTCCTGCTCGTTACTTCCGGTGACCGCCTGGCCTCTGACCGTCTCCCTCGGTATAAAATATCCCACAAGGATAACAGCGATCAGCACGATCAGCATCCATAATTTATTCATGCGCCTTTCTCCGAATGAGTATGCAGTTGTTTCCCATAAAAGAGCTTCTTGTACATCTCAGCGTATTTCCCGCTCCTCATCGAGGATCTCCGCCTCTGTGTTCTCTTCGACAAAGAGAGAGATCTCATCCATCAGGCTGTCTGCCATGGCATTATGCGGCACGATCGCCGCCACTCCGATCAAGATGATCTGGTGTATGTCCTGCTCACCGATCTCCGCGACAGACACATGATATCTGTTCTGCAGCTTCGCAATGAGGCTCTGTACGATCATTCGCTTTTCCTTGAGGCTGTGCACCCAGGGCGCATGAAGCCGAAAGGTCATTACCGCAATTTTCATAGGATCTTTCTTTCCCATTTTTTTAACGGCACCACAGATAACAGAATGCCTGTGTCCTGGCTGCAAAGCTCTCGGTCTTCAACAGCTCTTTGACCTGCTGCTTTGTGTACCAGCCGGGCTCGATCTCCTCTTCGAAAGAAGTGCTCTCCTTAAAGGTCCCTTCCGCTTCTCCGATCACGCAGACAGTCCGCTCATTGGTAAATCCGATGGCGCTGTAGCTGTTGCTGATCGTATCCTTGATCTTTTTGATCGAAAGGCCGGTCTCTTCATACAACTCTCTTCTTGCTGCCTCTTCCGGAGTCTCCCCTGCATCGATCAGCCCCGCCGGAAAATTGTACACCCACCCGCCAACCGCCATGCGGAACTCCCGATTCATCAGGATCTTTTCTCCGCTCTGGTCCTCCATGATCAGGATGACGGCATCCGCATCCTTCTTCCGAAGGTCCGAAAGACTCGTAAGATCACGGTCACGACTGATGATCTCATAGACTTTTTCCTTTCCATTTTCCAGCCGGTAGGTGAGATCATAGCGTGTGATAAACTTGCCTTCTGCCTTTTTTTCTATCTTTTCGAACTGCATATATGTCAGATTTCTCCATGTCCAGATCGATGCTCACTTTTCCATCTTCAGCACTCAGAGCCGCCACCCTCTCAGCAGAAGCTTTAATATGAATACGATCTGAATATCCTTCCAGTATTCCGTATGTATTATTTTTTTCATCGGTCTCTTTTACAATAACGTTATAATATATATCAACAGGTCCATCATTCTTCAGATGCTCTGCCCCATTAACACATAAGAAAATATATGCATCAATCTGACCTTTCTAAATAAACCATTTTTACTGCGAAAATCTAGGATTACACTCTCCGTAAACACACCAGCCCAGAAAAACAACACTCTTCAATATTGTTATTATTCCCCGAAACGCCTCGGTTTTCTGTTCATCTAACAGACTATTAAAGTATTTGTGTTTTCTTTTTCTGTGCGAAAGTCCTTGACCGTTCTCTTCAATCCCCTACGCATCAGAGAATTTATCCGTCATTTCTGATCGTTAGATAGATCAGCCTTCTGACCGTGGTACTTATAATAGTCTCTGCCATTACCATAATCTTCATGAAGGCGTCGACTCACATCAATCCGATAGTCCTCGTCAATGGTAATATATCCTCCATCAAAAAGGGTATGGAAACCTAAAAACACACTTCTATCGCTCGGTACAGGGATGTG
>CACZPF010000344.1 GCA_902782975.1 uncultured Lachnospiraceae bacterium | reverse complement strand
GAGTGAAGTAAAATCTGTATATGCAATCGGGCATAATTTCAGAAGCCCTGAAAAAGCCGCGGAGTATCCCGATTGGTTTGATACCTGTTCCACAACTCTGGAGTTTGAAAACGGTATCATTGGTGTTGTAACCGGTGCACAGTATGTACAGTATGGTTATGATTCAAGAGCCGAGATCCTCGGAACCACGGGTATTGTAAAGACCGGGACCCAGACCACAAACTCTGCAGAAATGGTGACAAGCAACAAAGAGATCCATATGGATTCCAGAGATTCCTGGAAGACACTCTTCAAAGACGCATACGTAGCGGAAGATCAGGCTTTTGTAGACTGCATCCTGAATGATACAGAACCTTATGTAACCGGACACGACGGAAAAATGGCGCTCGTACTTGCAAATGCAGCATTCCGCTCCCTGATTGAGAAGAGAGTCGTTGAAATTTCTGAAATGTAAGATGTTTTGAAAGGTGGTTTATATGAAAGCGATACAGTTATTGGGAAAAGAGAAAATCAGACTGGCAGAGGTTCCGATTCCTGAAATCGGAGAAGGAGATGCCCTTTTAAAAGTAAAAGCAGCATCCATCTGCGGAACCGATGTACGTATGTACAAAAATGGTTATAAAAATGTATCCGAGGACAATCCTCTGATTCTTGGGCATGAGTTCGCAGGCGATATCGTTAAGGTGGGAAGCCGCGTAAAGGGACTCCGGGAAGGTATGAAGGTTTCCGTAGCACCGAATATCGGCTGCGGTCACTGCGATCACTGCGTAAACGGCGAGACGCACCTCTGTGAAGAGATGACGGCTTTCGGCATTAATATGCCGGGCGGTTTTGCGGAATATGTCCGCATTCCCGAGAACGCGATCATCCAGGGCAATGTGGCACCTCTTGATGAAGAAATCAGTTATCAGGAAGCAGCTCTGGTTGAGCCTCTTTCCTGTGTATACAACGGACAGAAGCTTCTGGGAATCCGCCCCGGTGATGATGTCCTGGTAACCGGAATGGGTCCGATCGGAATTATGCACATTATGGTTGCAAAGCTTCTCGGAGCAGGTAAGGTATTTGCAAACGATCTGTCCGAAGAGCGTGTCAATAAAGCAGTAGAACTGTTCCCGGATGTGTACCCGATTTACGGTGATGTTCCTGCAGCATTTGAAAAGTATGGTGTAAAAGGCGTTGATGTCTGCATTATCGCAGCACCTGCAGCAATCGCGCAGGCGCAGTCCCTTGAATATATGAATATGAACGGCAGACTCCTTTTCTTCGGCGGATTACCGGAAGATAAGAAAATCGTTCCCATCAACACCAACCTGATCCATTACAAGCAGCTCCGTATTCAGGGATGCACAAAACAGAGTGTCGGTGAATACAGACTGTGTGCAAAGCTTGTGAATGATAAGCGTATCCCTCTGGGATTGATTATGTCCGACGGATATCCGATCGAGGATTTCGACAAAGCGCTTGAGAATGCAGCGGCAGCAAAAGGCCTGAAACATGTCATTGAATTCTAACATAGTAAATACGTAAAAAAAACTCTGCTCCGGCAGAGTTTTTTTTATGAATCTATTGACAATATGAGAATAATATACTAGAATTAGAATAATTCTAATTCTAATGTAAAAGCAGGTGAACTATGACACGTAATGCAAGGCTGATACTGGATATAATCAATCAAAGCAATGACCATCTGACTGCTGATGCACTGTACCTAAAGATGAAAGAAGAGGGAAACCATATTTCTCTCGCTACGGTCTATAATAATCTGAATAAACTCTGTGATCAGGGGCTTGTCAGAAGGGTCAGTGTAGAGGGTCAGCCGGACCGGTATGATCATACGGAAAAACACGACCACCTTGTCTGTAGCAGGTGCGGCAAACTGACGGATTATCGTTTTCCGGATCTGACAGCCATTCTTCATGAGCAGAGCGGCGTGGATATTCTTTCTTATGATCTGCAGGTCAGATACCTCTGCCCGGAGTGCAGAGCCCGGGAGAAGGAAACAAAAAAATAGCAGTCCGGCTTTTTCAAGAATAGAAGAATAATGGATGAAGGAGGTTCCTTATGAACAAAAAAGCAATGTATAACCTTAGTTATGGTCTGTTTGTTGTTACAGCAAACCGGGATGGAAGGGATAACGGATGTATTACCAATACTGCGATCCAAGTAACAAGTGAACCGAACCGCATTTCCCTTGCGGTCAATAAGTCAAACTTCACCCATGATATGATCATGGAAAGCGGTATTTTCACAGTATCTGTCATCAGTGAAGCGGCAGGCTTTGAACTGTTTAAGCATTTCGGATTCCAGTCAGGCAGAGATACAGATAAGTTCGCAGATTTCACAGATTGCAGGAAAGCAGATAACGGCACCATGATCGTGACGAAGGGCACAAATGCATACCTGTGCGGCAAGGTTTTCCAGGCAGTTGATCTTGGCACTCATACCTTATTCATTGCGGATGTAACGGATATGGATGTGCTGAGCGATGTTCCGTCTGCAACCTACGCTTACTACCAGGATAATATCAAGCCGAAGGCAGGCGCTCCGGCCAAGGCAGAGGAAGGGAAGACCTTCTGGCGCTGCCGGATCTGCGGATATATCTATGAGGGTGAGCAGATTCCGGATGATTTCATTTGTCCGATCTGTAAGCATCCGGCATCCGATTTTGAAAAGGTTGTGGCTGAACCGGCAAGTGTTAAGAATCCGTATGCCGGCACCAGAACGGAGAAGAACCTGCGCGAGGCTTTTGCAGGGGAGTCCCAGGCCAGAAATAAATACACTTATTTTGCTTC
>CACZPF010000343.1 GCA_902782975.1 uncultured Lachnospiraceae bacterium | reverse complement strand
GAATAAATCGTCGTATCATTGCAAAACAGTGCGATTCGATTGCCGAAATTGGAAAGATACCTATAGCCAAACCCACTCACCTGGGAATTGGCGATAACAAAGCTGATGCCTACACCAAGACCATCTCTGCACAAGGGAAGCAGGTAATCATTTTCTGCCAGATACATTTCCCGCAACGCTGTCAGATTATCAATGATAACTAAGATCTGCGGAATATTCCTCAGACCCGCTTCCAGGTACGAAGCAAAAGAGCTGACTCCTTCTTTCACAAGCAGTTCTTTGCGAATCTCCACCTCATCAGCAAGCAATTTAAACAGGTTTTTCAGCTTCTCTGCTTCATTTGAACAGACCACGCCTCCCACATGAGGCAATCCTTCAAAATTACGAAGTATCATTGTTCCAAAATCCAAAATATAGAGATTTAATTCAGAGGGCGAATAGTTCTCGGACAATGCTCTGATCAATGTCTGAAGGAAGTTGGTCTTTCCATATTGCGCTGAACCTATGATGATCGTATTATCCTGCGTAATATTTATGCAGTATTCTTTCTGAAGCTGCATCGACGGGTCATCATAGAGACCTACCGAAGCGATAAGTCCTTCAGAGCAGTCATGCTGACCTTTATTCCCCGAAATATAGGGCATTTTCTTCGGCAATGACGGCAGACAGATAAACGGCAGTCTGCTGATCTGATGCTGTCCGGCAAACTCTTTGACATACCTTACAATAGACGTCAGCTGAGTTGTTTTCCGCTTTCGGGTTTCCGGCACAGTGCTTTTGTCTGAAATTGAGGTATTGTCTGCGCTTCCCTCTGTTCCTCCCTTCTGTTCAAAGAGAAGCCTGCGTCTGCCTGATTTTTCTACCCTGTAAATACGAAACGCCTTTTTCCCCGTGACGCCCTCAACGCCTGCCGGTCCTCCACTGTATCCGGACTGGAAAAGTTCAAAAATCTCATTATTTCCAACCTGAAGATATGCGCGTCCCGGTTCACGAATCTCAGCAGCCATCGGATTTTTCAGCACTTCGTTGCTGTCCTCTCTGGACTGTACTTTAAGACACAGCTTGAACCTGGAATTCGACCAGATCTGCGGGTCCACGACACCACTGGGTTTTTGTGTGGCAAGGATCAAATGTACGCCAAGACTTCTGCCAACACGTGCAGCACTGACGAGCTCCTGCATAAATTCCGGGCGTTCCTTTTTTAATTCGGCAAACTCATCTACGATCAGAATCAAATGCGGCAGCGGAAGCAGATTCTGGTTCTCTCTCCTCAGTCTGATATAATCGTCTATGTGGTTGACCTTTTGCTCCTTAAATGCACGCTCACGTTTAGCCAGTTCCGCACGAATCGACTGGAGCGATCTGTCGATTTCTCGTCCATCAATATTCGTAATGGTTCCTATTAAGTGCGGAAGTTCCCGGAACTGTTCAGCCATTCCTCCACCCTTGAAATCGATGATGACAAACCCTACTTCATAAGGATGGTAGCGAAGCGCCATTGACAAAATATAGCTCTGTATAATTTCACTTTTTCCGGATCCGGTCGTTCCGGCGACTAGGCCATGGGGGCCATGGGCTTTCTCATGCAGGTCAAGATAAACAATCTCCCCATCAGCTCTTACGCCAAGCGGCGCAGCCAGTGTTTTATCCACACGGGCAGATGCCCAGTTCTGTGCCAGATCGATATCATTCGGAGCGATAATGCCGAGGAGTTCAAATAACGATATATTTTTAGTCAGCCCGCCTTCTAGGCTAATCTCTTCACAATAAACAGGCTGCAGGCGTTTTGCCGCATTCAGCATCTGATGATCTGTTAATTCTTCGGCCACAAACGCTGTACGTTTCTCATAATCTGATGAGTACTGGCACACGCCTTCCACACTGCTGCTCATGTCGATCAGAATATCGCAGTTTTGCGGGAGATTACCCGCATACTCATCAAAATATACGAATGTGACCCCGAGTTCCTTCCCATGTTCAAGCAGCTGGGAGATCGGATGATTACGAATTCCGCGGTCACGATAAAGAAAGACTACCAGATGCGGGAGTTTATGTTTGTCATCCCTGGCTGTCAGCTGCTTATACAGGAACTCCAGAAGAATATTTTTGCTCTCATCATCGCAGATAATATTTTTACGATGCAGAAGATCATTTTTAACATGAGGAAGACGACCTGCCCATGAAAGAATAGCCTCATCCTCCTGACCCAGACAGTAAAACAGCTGGACATCTGTATAATACTGGCGTGCAACCAGATCCAATGTTATTCTGCGAAGTGCTGCTTCCAGATTCTCCCTGCGGCCTGTGACCCCTACTAAACTTGCATTTTTCAGATCTGCCGTAACAGGAACATCAGAAAGCACCCTGAATTCCTCTTCAAGCTCAGCCGGCACCTCCTGCAGTTCATCCTCAACTTCTATTTGTTCTTTCTTTTTGTAGCTGATTTTACGGGCGGCTTCTCTGACACCGGTCCCCAGCCTTATCACAAGAAAATCTTTGTCCTTCGGAGATCTCTCAAAGAGCCTGGTGTCGAAATCATCTATCAGTTCAAGTTCTTTATCAATAGAATAGTAGATCTCCTCCAGTTTCGACGCCTCGACTGCCCGGTCTTCCCTGATTTTATCCCTCTTTGTTTCGATATATTTCTCGTAGGATTCTGTCCTTTTCTTCAGCTTTTTATCATAATCAACAGAGTTTTTTATCAGGGAATAGATCGAAGTTACTACCCCCATTCCCATAGACACAACGCTGATGATAATGAATGAACCGCCCGAAGCGGACCCAGTTCCGCGAACGATCAAAATTACTGCAAGCATGACGATCGCCGGAAGAAGCGAGGTGACAATATCCTGTTTCGGCTCCTGCGGTTCAGCCGGCGGATCAAGTACTTCAATTTTCTCTTCTGAAAGGACCCGATGAACTCTTGTGCTTCTGTTAAACTTCGGGAATGTAAGTTCACTTCTGCTTTCTGGTATCTCTCTTATTTGCAGATTCTGACAGATAAGACGGTTGGCCGAATCTGTATAGAGCCCCTCATCAGCAAAGCAAAAACTATACGGCCCGACATCGATGAAATCTCTTTCCCGCAGAACCCTGCCCTCTGCCTCCTGCCATTTTTCTGCAGGCTGACCGTTCAAACTGGTCCCGATCATTCCCCTGAACGGAAATAACCGCCAACTGCCTGCACTGTCTCTGGTCAGTCTGAAACCATCCCTGGTAAGCAGCGGATCTGTGAGGACAAGATTACATTCCTTTTCTGCCCCGGCAGTAACCGTGTTCTTCCCGGATAATGCCAGAAACCGATCATATACTTTTCTGTCTCCAAAGTAGTATTCAAGATTTAAAGATAGTAATTCTCTTTTGGTGAACGCATCCCTGACAGATACTGTTTGCTGCGGCTGCAGATCAATGCGCATAAGAATACGTACATCTCCTAAAGAAGCATAAACGCCCTGT
>CACZPF010000342.1 GCA_902782975.1 uncultured Lachnospiraceae bacterium | reverse complement strand
TGAGTTTTTCAATGTCCGGTTTTGCTGCCCCAATGTCCGGTTTTTCCATATCCTTGAACGTGCCACTAATATGCAATGTCCGGTTATGAAGCGGATGATCTTCGTTCAGCAGCAAATAGCGCTGCCTTATCCCACTCGGACGTATTATGGAAGAAATCTCCCTGTTTCATCATGTTTATGATTTTGTCGGCTAGCGCCTTGCGCTCCGACATCACGATCTCGAATGCACCTGCCAATCTTCTCCCTCCCCATTTTGGACATGAAGAAAGCCATCTGCGCTGAGGCAAATGGCTCTCTCTATCACTTCTGCATATATTGCTTGGTAAATATTAATCTTTTGTTCTGTTCAACAGTCTCCGTTTAAATTCTCTGATCCTGGCTTCATATCTGCTTGTGAAGATCACACCCAGAATAAGCATTCCAAAGGCTATTCCAAGGCCAAAACTGCCTATGCCCTCGTATGGCGAAGTTTTATCCAGACCGGCCGCCGTAATAGCAAGAAATGTTATAAATCCAATCAGTCCGGCGATAAACAGCCAGTGCATTCTGTGAAGGAGTCTTTCCTTCTCTTCATTACTGTAATCCGCAACCTTTAAAACAGTTTCTTTCATCTCCTCATTCATTTGCTCGATTCTCCTTTCTCCGTTCAGCAGTTCCCGGAGATCGACATTGTAAAAATCAGACAGCTCGATCAGGATATCCAGGTCCGGCATGTTGCTGCCGGTTTCCCATCGGGAGATGGTCCTTCTGGCAACACCAACGTGTTCCGCCAGCTGCTCCTGGGTGAGTCCTTTTTCTTTCCTTAGCTCCTGCAAGTATTTTCCGATTTTAATCTGATCCATTGCCTGTCGGCCTCCTTTCAGACACCACTATAGTACCCTCTGCCTGTCCGGAACAGGACACAAAGCGGGCAAACGCCCTGTTTTTACGGATGGGACACACCTTGTCCCATGCATTTCTTTCTTCGAAAGCACCTGGTAATACAGTATATTGCAAATCCAATACATACACCCAGTGTGTTGAGGATCAGGTCATCGATATCTGTTACGCTTCCCGGAAGAAGCAGCTGCAGCATCTCAATCAATAGTGATATGCCCGCTCCTGCACAGATGACTTTCCCGAAACTGTTCAGCTCTTTATACAGAATCGGCAGGATGATCCCGGTAGGAATAAACATTACCGTATTCCCGACGATGTTAATAACCGCCTCCCGTTTAACATCATAGTCCATGATATTTACAAAAGGAATCAGATTGATCCGGAACGGAAGGATATTATTCAAATCGATCTGAAGCGGCCGTACATGACCCTCAGCCCTAAAAAAGGGATAAAATACGAACCGGATCAGCACAGCCAGATTGATATACAACAACAGGAGCATTGCTTCCCGTTTCCAGCAGATCCGTTTTTCTCTGACCCATATGATGATCCGGGCCAGCAGCCATATTCCTGTAAAGATGAGTTCGCCAGTAAGCAGTGGTATTATCAGCATTCGGTTACCTGCTAGCCTTCCTGTATCGGCCATAGCTGCGTCAGAATATGCAGCATATGGCACAGTTCCATTAAATGCTTCTTCTCCTGTCAATGCTTTCAGTCCATGGCTTATTATATATTAGAATCTCCTGATGCAACATCCATATTTGCAGACCCTCTGATCATGTCGTTTTCTACATTCATCCGCTTAAGGTGCTGCAATGTAAGAATCTCGCGGCCTTCAACATCATTCAGGTCCGTAATATCACCCTCATCTGTAACACCAGCCCGATCCTTCAGTTCTTTCATCCAGTCCATTTTCCCTTCTTTCTCTGCACTGCAGTTCCCTCTGTCGGTCATTTGACCTGGTTTCTAAGCATCTCCATTAACTCATCATCTGTTATTCCAGCATTTATCAGTTGAAGAAGATTCTGTCTCTCATCCGCCGGCAGGCTGATGTATTGCAGGTTCTTCTCTAAGCAAGGTTTTTTAATACAAAAATGGCAACCCCTTATTTGCTAGGAGGTTGCCAAATGAATCCCTAAAACTGAATTCAATAATCAATGATTACCTGGAGATGAGAGAATCGAAGACAATGTGAAATTCTCCCAAGCGC
The DNA here is from genome assembly GCA_902782975.1 of uncultured Lachnospiraceae bacterium. Classification (GTDB taxonomy): domain Bacteria; phylum Bacillota; class Clostridia; order Lachnospirales; family Lachnospiraceae; genus Blautia_A. The sequence goes on along the minus strand of CACZPF010000342.1, from coordinate 1,710 downwards.
CTTGGAACCCTTGATTTTAATGATGTTTTGATAACTGACAGTCATATCGGTTTTGAGTCAGTTGAGTCATTTTCACGAAAATCATACGAAAGGAGGCCATTCTGCCCGGACGGCTTTCTTAACGCATCAACACCTGAAAGACGCCATCCTATCAAGATATGCGTTTGCAGTCTTTTCCAAATTATAAAAGTATTGTTTTATCTTCACCTTATAAAAAGGAGCCCCTAAGGTTCAGAAGCTCCTCTCTGTCATTTCAATTATCATGCGGAATACAACTGCATTTTATTTTACCGTCACTTTCAGTCCGCATATCTTCTTAACAAAGATTTTCTTTTTGTATGTCTTCTTCACCGCTGCCGGCACCTTGACCGTTTTAATCGAGGACCCGGTCAGACACTTTTTACACTTGGATGCCTTCAGGATTGTGGATTTCACAACCAGTGTCTTTAGCTTTCTGCATTTTCCGAAAGCACTGGCACCGATGGAAACAACGTTTGAACCGATCGTAACCTTTTTCAGTTTACCCATTCCATAGAAAGCCTTTTTTGCTATAGCCGTAACTTTATAGGTCTGACCGATGATAATGACCGTTTCCGGGACCTTAGCTGATGTGGCATTCTTCCCGGCTTTACTCTTTTTAAAGGTCACAGTATTGTTGCCGGTCACGGAGTAGACGGCTTTAGCTGTGCCGGTGCCAACCGTTGCAGTGGTCCCTTTGGGAAGGTCGATGGGGTTCTTCGGTTCGGTGTCCGGCTCTGTCTCGCTTCCCTCCTTTATAATCTGGAAAGGTATAGTAATAGAGCCTGATAAACCGCCATGCATATCCCACCCCAAACCTACTCCGGTGATAATAACCTTTGCTGTGCCTGGATTGATATTATTTTCGTACTCTACCGTTATATAGTATGGCTCTGGATACGTTATTTTATACGGGTGTACCCCATCTTTCATATATATACTGGTCACTTCCAGGTTCGGAAGTGTAACAGGGTTACCGGTCCATGCCTGATCTTCTACTCCATTAATTGTCGCGGTTGTAATAGGAATATTGTTCCAATCCGCAGCAAACACTCCTTCCAATGATGTATCTTCCATTGCAACTATCTCATCGGGTTCTGCATCATTCAGATATGTGATCTCCACATCTCGGCCATCGGATTTGGTGGCTTCATCATCCGCAAAAGCACATTGTGCTGCCAAAATCCCCACAAGCAGTATACCAGCTATCAGTACAACTACGTTTTTACCAGATATTGACATTTTTCGTTTTTGCATATTCATTCTCCTTCTTAAGTGCGGAAAAAGTACCATTTCAAACACAAAAATACCAGTACCTTTTCAAGACTGCGCCTGAACCCTAACCACTATTGTTACTCAAATATATAAATCCCAATACCGAAATGAAATCCAGCGTATACCTGATCTTCTATCATATAATCTTACCCACATGAATAGTTATAACAATTATATCCATAATTTTTAGATATTTCCACTGAAATATGCAATCTATCGGAAAATTAAAGCTATCTGCCAGGTATGCAACAGTCACTCAAAACAAAGCCCGGATCGTCATATTGGCTTACCGGGCTATATCTATACTGAGGTGATTAAACTCGTTTTTCGGCCTCATTTGCCTTGCACTTTATAGTAGCAGACGGGGCGAGTTTTTCCCATAAAATCAAGGATTATTGAGTTGTTGACCAAACACTA
>CACZPF010000341.1 GCA_902782975.1 uncultured Lachnospiraceae bacterium | reverse complement strand
GCCTCATTTGCCTTGCACTTTATAGTAGCAGACGGGGCGAGTTTTTCCCATAAAATCAAGGATTATTGAGTTGTTGACCAAACACTAGTTACTAAAAACGTGATTTCTTTCTATTACCGGTACTCTGGCTGCGTTCTTGACAAAGGGAACACAAATATGATATGGTAAACACGAAACGGCAAAATATAGAGGTAATAAATTTTATATTTTGCCAAATAAATATATTTTACATAGTATCTGGCAAATTATAAGAGAAATCCGAGTTATGAAAATCATAGGAAGAAATCGCGAAAAGGATGCTCTTTCCAGAAGCCTTTTATCAAAGAAACCTGAATTTGTCGTAGTTTATGGAAGGCGCCGTGTCGGAAAGACATTCCTTATCAAGGAGTATTTTAACGGACAGTTCACTTTTTACGCGACTGGTCTTTCAGATGAAAAAACCACCGGACAGTTAAAAGCATTTCATACGAGTTTACGGACTTATGGATGTGCTGAAGCAAAAGCGCCAAAGGATTGGTTTGAAGCCTTTATGAGGCTCAGGGAAGTTCTTGAAACAGAAAATGTTTACAGGGACCCGGTAAGCGGCAGACGGGTCGTCTTTCTGGATGAGCTGCCGTGGATGGATACAGCCCGGTCAGACTTTAAAAGTGCCCTGGAATACTTTTGGAACAGCTGGGCATCTTCACAGCAGGATCTGATGCTGATCGTCTGCGGATCGGCTACATCCTGGATTATCAGACATATGCTAAAAGAGCGGAAGGGTTTTCATAATCGTGTCACCAGACGGATTCAGCTTTTCCCTTTCAGATTGAAGGATTGCGGGGATCTTTTGGAAAATAACGACATCGTTATGACCAGAGAACAGATGATAGAATGCTACATGATTTTTGGTGGCATTCCCTATTATCTGAATCTGCTTGATCCCCGCCTTTCTCTTGCGCAGAACGTAGATGAGCTGATGTTCAAGCCATATGGTGATCTGCACGATGAGTATAATGAACTCTTCTACTCGCTGTTTAAAAAGCCCGAAAAGCATATGGCTATCATAAAGGCGCTCGCAGAAACAAAAAACGGTAAAACAAGGAAAGAACTTTCCGAGGTAAAAACGATTGGCGGCGGATCCGCGCTGACAAGAGATCTGGAGGAACTGGAACAATGCGGTTTTATCAGGCGGTACACCAACTATACAATGCCAAAGAATGGAGCGTATTATCAGCTTGTTGATCCTTTCGTATTGTTCAGTCTGAAATTTGTGAATTCCCGAAAGAGAAAATCCTGGATAGAGTATATCCACTCTCCCTCGTACAATGCATGGAGAGGGAATGCTTTCGAGATATGCTGTGTAAATCATATCCCGCAGATCAAAGCAGCTCTTGGAATTGCAGGCGTAGATACAACGGAGTATGCCTGGAGAAGTGAAATGTCGAATCCGGGATCGCAGATCGACCTTTTAATTGACCGGAAAGACGGTGTTATAAATCTGTGTGAAATGAAATACACGGATGGAATCTTCGAAATGGATAAACCTGAATATGAGAGGCTTATGAACAGACTTGCCAGTTTTGAGAAGGAGGCAAAGCCAAATAAAGCATTACATATGACGCTGATTTCTGTAAACGGACTTTCAAACGGTAAGTATGCTTCTGTTTTCCAAAACGTAATAACTGGGGAGCAGTTGTTTGCAAATTGATTATTGTTTTCCGCGAACAGTAGGCCACAGAAAGAATCAGACGACTGAATATCAAATTCTGTGCTGAATGAATGTTTGAAATTGGCTGTTTATAAGGCTTATACAACCGATACTTATTGACACAGTTAATTCTTTACAAAGTGGAGTGGACGAAAAACCTCCTTGGAGAAGGCAGAGATTAAATTCCTCAGGCGACGCGGTTGAGTGACGGATAAGAGTGATAGGGAACGGTTACTATGATTAAAGGATTCAAAATGAAATTATATCCAGGTATGGCAGAAGAATATGAAAGCCGCCACAATATGCTGTGGCCGGAGATGATCGATCTGATCCACGAATACGGCGGTAAAAACTATTCAATTTTTCTGGACGAAGAGACGATGACGTTATTCGGGTATATTGAGATAGAAGACGAAAAGCGCTGGAGCAAACTCGCAGACACAGCTGTCAATCGAAAGTGGTGGGATTTTATGGCGGATATCATGGAAACAAATTCGGATAACAGCCCAGTGACGAAAGATCTGTGGAAGGTGTTTCACCTGGATTGATGCCTAAAGGACTGCTATTTGTATAATTGCTTAGTAAAGCTCGGAAGATGGCAGAATCATCTTAGTAGTCAAATAGTATTAGACAAAACTCGATAATTAAAGTAATATGTAAGTGATCTGGAAAACTGAATACTAAAATCATTCCCAAGGTAATAACCAATTTTAGTGGTAATGGTAGTCGATTTTTATTCCTGTAAGTTATCAATATACCTGAACCCAAATGTTTGCATTGCAAACATGTTGCAAACATATTTCTTCAGG
>CACZPF010000340.1 GCA_902782975.1 uncultured Lachnospiraceae bacterium | reverse complement strand
CCTGCTAAAAGAAGCTGCAGCAGTCCCATCGCGACATGATTATCCCGGAAGAATCCCGGCAGAGGCCAGTTCCACATCATGTGCCCCATGGAAAAATACATAAGTACCAGCAGAAAGCCAAGCGAAGTCAGCAGACGTTTCCGAAGAAGCGGCGTCGTCCTGTCCTTCAGAGCATCCTCTTCCGCAGCTATTTTCGCGGCCAGACTTCCAGAGGATGCTCTGTCCCCCCGGGCAGATCCGGAAGTCCCGGCGTTTCCCTTCAGAGAGGCACCGTACCCCGCATTTTCCACCGCATGGATAATGTCTGAAGGCTCCGCTGTTCCTTCTACCCCCATGGAATTTGTCAAAAGGCTCACACTGCACGAGGTAACTCCGGGCACCTTTGCAACCGCTTTTTCCACCCTTGCCTGACAGGCGGCGCAGCTCATACCGGTAACTGTAAACTGTTCCATACGTAGTACACTCCATTCCATCAAGAAATCCGGATTCTTCAGATCCTGTATAGTCAGCGCATCAGACGTGGCAGTGTATTCAGAAGTTCATCCAGCTTCTGTTCACTGCCCGTCCGTATATCATCTGCCACACAGGTCTTCATATGCTCCGACAGCAGTGCCCTGGAAAAACTGTTCAGCGCACAGTTGGCCGCACTTACCTGGTTCAGGATCTCGATACAGTAGATGTCTTTTTCCACCATTCCCCGAATCCCCCTGATCTGGCCTTCGATGATGCTGAGCCTGCGGATCAGGTCCTTTTTCTCCTTTTCCGGGCGCGCTTTATGACGCTGACAGCTGCAGTCCGCAGATTCTTTTATTTCCGGATCCGGTTTTTCTTTATTATCTATCGGTTTTTCCATTTGATCCTTTTCCCTTCAAAATACCTGTTTTAAGGGAATAAATACCCCCCGGGGGTGTTCCCCTGCAGCAAGTATATTACACCCCCAGGGGGTATCTGTCAAGTGATGAAATCATCTTTTCACTTTATGATCACACATCTCCAGAAACCGGAAAGACTGCTCTGCGGCTTCCGTACTGCTGCACTCAATGGTAAGGGAAGGATCCGGACACTTTTCATCCAGAACTTCAAACAGCTCCTTAAGAGGGATCGTCCCCGCCCCCAGTCCCAGATGATGATCCCATATACCATCATTATCATGGACATGTATGTGCCGGACAAACGGCGCTAAGGCACAGGCCCATTCTAAAACGGAATGAGGAGAGTAGCAGTGTGCATGCCCGATATCCAGACAAAGTCCGAAATCCGGATGCCCGACCAGACGCACGGTTTCTTCCAGAGGTTGAAATTCACGGTCGAGGACATTTTCCATACAGACTTCTATCCCCGTTTTTCCCTCCATAAATTCCGAAAAAAAGTCCGCCGTCCGTTCTGCCCAGCCTTCCAGAAAATAGACTGCAGGAATCATCCCGCTGTGAAAAATGATTTTTCCGGCATTCAGAATGCAGGCAGATTCGTAGGCTTCATTAAAGCGGTCCATGGTTGCCTGCCGGATCTTACTGTCGAAGGTCATGGGGTTCAGGTCCAGAAAAGGCCCATGGACAGAAACAGGAGGATCTCCAAGCCTCTTCAGCATCTCTCCGACCCTCACCAGCGTATCCGGGAAATGATCCAGGTTTTCGGAAATACTGAACGTGATCAGTTCCAGACCGCATCCATGGCTTTCAATGAGGTTTTTCAATTCTTCTTCCGGCATCAGTTCCGAAATATATAAAGAGCGCATTCCTTCATATCCCCCAGAGAACTTTTTAATTCATATCAGCAAGGCATGCGTAAAAAGCCCGGCTAACAGACCGGTACATACTCCTGCAAAGGTATTTCTGCATCTCATTGTATCATGAATCTGAATCAAAGTCGATTCTAAACAAAGATATGTTAAACCCCAGCGATTAACGGACTTCTGCCGAGAACAGGAAAGATTCATCCGGGCAGAAATGTTATGGTTGTTTAACTGCCTTCCGGCATGCTAAAATTAAATAGTTATACAAGAATTTATTGATCGAAAGCGAAAAAAATATGAACCTGAGCCTTGCTTTTATCCTGAACAGTGCACTTCTTGGGGCGGGCCTTGCCATGGATGCCTTCTCCGTATCTGCGGCAAATGGCCTTCATGACCCTTCGATGAGCCGCAAAAGAACACTTATCATCCCCGGAACATTCGCATTCTTTCAGTTTCTGATGCCGATGCTGGGATGGATCTGTATCCATACCGTGGTACAGTATTTCAAGGCATTTGATCAGTTCGTTCCCTGGATAGCCCTGCTACTGCTCCTGTACATAGGCGGCAAGATGCTTCTGGAAGGGATCCGGGGAGATGGCGATGATCGATCAGATAATCAACGTCTTTCGGGCAGGGATCTTCTGATCCAGGGGATCGCGACCTCCATCGACGCTCTTTCTGTTGGATTTACCATCGCAGATTATGATCTCGGGATGGCTTTTTTATGCTCCGTCATCGTGGCTGTTGTGACTTTTTTTATCTGTCTTCTCGGGATCCGGATCGGAAAAACGCTCGGTACACACTTATCCGGGAAAGCCTCCATCCTTGGCGGCCTGATTCTGATCGGGATAGGGATCGAGATTTTTGTAACCGGAGTTATTTTATAACAGCGTGAAAATACCGGAGTACCGGCGATCTGCTGAGTATCTGTTGACCTTTTCCATACCACAGATTATAATGATACAAAAAAAGAAGGAGGACTTAATTATGAAAAAAGGTCTGAAAATCGCATCTGTTGTTTCATCTGCTCTTCTCCTCGCATTTGGCAGTACCCTTGTATCCGCAGAAGAGAATACTGAATATCCCAAGACCATCGTCGATATGACCGGTCGTGAGATCACACTGGATGAGCCTGCTTCCAAAGTCGTCGCCCTTACCGCTTCTGACTGTGAGATCCTTTATGCTGTCGGCGCAGGCGATCTGCTTGTCGGACGCGGCGAATATTGTGACTATCCTGCCGAGGTATTTGATGTTCCTTCTGTACAGTCCGGTGCAGATACCAATATCGAACAGATCCTTGCCCTGGAACCGCAGGTTCTCCTGATGAGCACCATGGCTCAGACCGAGGAACAGATCAAAGCCCTGGAAGATGCCGGTGTGAAGGTCGTTGTATCGGATGCCAAGTCCATCGACGAGACCTATACTGCCATCAAGATCATGGGAGATCTCACTGGAAAGACCGAGGAAGCTTCCCAGGTGATCGATCAGATGAAAAAGACCTTCGACGACCTGTCCGCCAAAGCTGCCGGCAAGGAAGGCAAGTCCGTATATTTTGAAGTATCTCCCAAGGAGTACGGCTGTTGGTCTGCAGGCAAGGGAACTTTTATGGATGAGATCGCATCCATCCTTGGACTTAAAAATATCTTTGATGATATAGAAGGGTATCAGGCTGTGTCCGAAGAACAGATCATCGAGCGCAATCCTGACTACATCGTGACCATCACCATGTATTTTGGCGAAGGCCCCACACCGGAGGAAGAGCTGCTCTCCCGCGAAGGCTGGGAAGATGTCACCGCCATTAAAGAAGATAATATCCTGAATCTTCCGAACAACGAACTTTCCCGCCCGGCTCCCCGTCTGGCAGAAGGTACCCAGATGCTTTATGATTTTGTGTACGGTGCTGCAGAAGGTGAAGACGCTGCATAAACCGTGCCGGATCTATACCGTGTAAAGCGGCATATTCCTATACAGATCCGTGTGCATCCTACCGGAGGTTTATGGTCAGCAGCAAGTCTTTTTATCGTTGACTATATAAGATTCACTGGCACGATTCCTGTTCTCAGGAATCGTGCTTTCTTTGATATCGGCTGTCTGTACATCAGTACAGCATTCGTTCTGTTTCACTTCGATACCGGCTGTCAGTACAGGAATGCGGCCTGATCAATCAATCAAAAGACCCATCCAGAGGATAACATCTATGAACGTCAGAAAAGAAGGATTTTCACCAGCCATTTACCTGCTGTTTGCAGGAATCACGATCATAACGGCCGTTTTCTGCGTATGTATCGGCAGTGTCAATATTCCCCCGGGGCAGACCTTTTTCATTATCAAAAATGCTGTTCTCGGCAAAGCGCAGACCGGTGGTTCCTATACGTCTATTATTTTGTCTGTCCGTCTTCCCCGGGTCCTGTGTGTTGCCCTTACCGGAAGCGCTCTTTCCATATGTGGTGCAGCGATGCAGGGACTTCTCAAAAACCCTCTGGCTGATGGATCCACCTTGGGTGTCTCCTCCGGTGCCTCTCTTGGCGCTGCTGTTGCCATAGCCTTTGATTTTCGGATCCCGTTTCTGCCTTTTTCTGCTACCATGGGGACAGCGATCCTGTTTGCCTTTCTGTCTCTTGTAATCATTCTTTCACTCGCATACCGGCTGGATAATTCCCTGTCCACCAATACCATCATTCTGATCGGTATTATCTATTCTATGTTTATCTCCAGTGTCATTTCGCTGGTCGTAACCTTCGCCTCCGAAAAAGTAAAGCAGATCACCTTCTGGACCATGGGGTCTCTTTCGGGCAGCAGCTATTCCAATGTCCGGATCCTGTTTGTCTCGCTGATCGTCTGCGGGGGGATCCTCCTTCACTATGCGCGGGAGCTGAATGCTTTCGCCATTGGCGAAGATAATGCCCGGCATATTGGTGTAAATGTCCGGAAAGTCCGCCTGGTTGTGCTGATCACAGTCTCCATCCTGATCGGTGTATCTGTCTCTATCGGCGGATCGATCGCTTTTGTAGGCCTGGTCACCCCGCATATTTTAAGAATGCTCACCGGACCCAATCACAAAAGACTGCTTCCGGCTTCGGTTTTTGGCGGTGCTGTTTTTCTGATGCTGGCCGACCTGGTTGCCAGGATCCTGTTTAATCCTGTAGAACTGCCCATCGGTGTTGTGACTTCTTTTGTCGGCGCTATATTGTTCGTCTACATTTTTTATCAGACAAGGAGGGGATAACACATGGCAGAACTATTAGAAGCCCGGAACATATCCGTCCGGTACGGCAGTCACCAGATTCTGGATCAGGTGGGGTTATCTCTGCGCGAAGGGGAATGGCTGATGATCATCGGGCCGAACGGTGCAGGAAAGTCCACCATTGTCAATGTGATCGCCCAGGGTATTCCTTATACAGGTTCTGTTTATTACATGGGGCAGGACATAAAAAAATACCGGCCCCATGAGATTGCCAGAAAGGTCGGTATTCTCGCGCAGAATCATTTCGTCGGTTATTCCTTTAAAGTAAATGAAGTCGTACGGCTTGGCCGTTATGCTTATTCCGGAGGACTTTTCGGCCGGCATGACGACAGGGGCGAGGATAAGATCGAGCGTGCCATGGACCTTACGGGTCTTACAGAGATGGCGGACAGATCTGTCCTGGAATTATCCGGCGGAGAACTCCAGAGAGTATTTCTGGCCCAGCTCTTCGCCCAGGATCCTCAGATCCTGATCCTGGATGAACCGACCAACCATCTGGACCTTGTCTATCAGAAGCAGACCTTTGCCCTCATTTCGGAATGGCTCAGACAGGAAGGCCGCGCCGTCATCTCGGTCGTTCATGATCTTTCCCTTGCCAAAGCCTACGGCTCCCATGCCCTGCTCCTGCAGAAAGGGCGGGTGATCGCTTCCGGCACAGCCTCCGAAACCTTTTCCCCGGAAAATCTTGAAAAGGCTTTTTCCATTGATGTCTATGCATGGATGCGTTCCATGCTCGGCCAGTGGTAATTCATTACAAAAAAACCCGCCATTAGTGGGTTCAACTTAGGGATTTTATAATCCCGGAAATTACGGCATAGTCGTGAAATGCGGCTATGCCGTTTTCTCTTTCTTCTGAGGCATCGGCGGTGTAAACTCACCGATGCAGTTCCACACGATACGGATGCGCTGGACGCGCCTACCGTCGATGCGCTCCGCCTTGTGGACGTAAATCCGCTCTACAAATTCCCTGATGACCTCGGCGGTCAGTTCCTGAATGTCAGTGTACTTCCGGACTAAGCCAAGGAACCGCTCCACATTGACGTTGGATTCCTTCTCGGAGGCAATCAGGCTGCGCAGTTCGGACACACGGGCTTCGAGCGTTTTTTGCTCATTTTCATAGTTCTTGCTCAGTTTCATAAAACGCTCATCACTGATTTTGCCCTCAAGGTTGTCCTCGTACAGATGCTGAATGATTTCGTCCAACTTGCGGATGCGGGTCTGTGCCTGTTCCAGTTCACGCTTTCCTTCCCGCAAGCTGCGGTCGGCTTCAGTACGCTTCTTCTTCGTGACCATCTCCACAAAATCATCCTCATG
>CACZPF010000339.1 GCA_902782975.1 uncultured Lachnospiraceae bacterium | reverse complement strand
GCATCCAGGAAATTGATATATCCGGGACGTCCGTTCAGTACAGTCACAGGCAGGTCGCCGCCGTCGTTCATGAAGATACGGGAAGGCTTCTGGTTCGGGTTGCATCCGTATTTGAGCATTAATTCATTCATTTTTGATATCCTCCCATCTGATGGCTTATGTAAATGCGATTACTGGTTTTTATTGACGATCCTGCTCTCGTACTTGCCGGTGCTGATGTCAATCATACGTGTGAAAAGAGATACTTTGTTGTCCTCGTTGAGGCTCTCCCAGACAAGCTTTGTGAATGCATCAATATCATTATCTTCGATGCTGACTCTCGTGGGCTCACCCTCAAAGGACGGAAGCGGATTGCCGTCTCCCATATAGGTGTGGAGGAATCGGCCCTCGCCTGCCGGAATCCCGTTATAGGCAAATGTAAAGCGGTTGCAGCATGCGGGGTCTCCGTCATTGCTCTTTAAGATGGACATCGCAAAATTGTATTTGCCGTCCTCAACATGCAGAATACCGGAAATGCGCGGGGTATAGTTCGGCGCATCCGGTTCAAACTCACGGCTTCTGAGAGACTGTTCAAAAGTCAGCTGGCTGTCCATGCCCTCATAGATCGTATCTGTCTGGTCTCCGTTGGTCACGATGGTCTTATTGCCCAGCACACGTACCGGTGCATAAATGATCAGACTCGGGTCTTCCATTTTGGAAGGATCGAAGGCCTGTGTGCGGATGCCTTCTCCGTCCTCAATGAATACTCTGTTGCGGCTGTTGCTGCTCCTACCCATAATGAAATACGCAATTACGGCTTTGCTGCCGTCCGCAGAGCGGCCGATCACGATTCCTCTGCCGGGATATGTCGTAGAAGCGATTTCCTGTCCAAGTGCCTGCATTTTCATTTTTTCCTCCCCAGGTCCTCAAGCGGACCCTCTGTTATTTTCCGGCCGGCGTCTTAGCACAGCCTTATGTCTACATTTTGTTTTGACATTTTTATTATAATCTATCTTCCCCTGTCCTGCCTACTGTCACTTCGACAGTTTCCGAAGAAAAGATCTTTTCGCTTCTAGTGATTTCTGCCCAAATCTGCTACACTAAAAAAAAGAATACAAGGAGGGCTTTCACATGATCGTTACCTATCTTGGCCACAGTGGTTTCCTGATCGAAACTGATAAAAATTATCTTCTGTTTGACAGCATCGCAGCGGATGAACTCACGCCGCGGATGCTTGCACACCCGTTCAGCCACGGCACCATGCCCGCACTCAATCCCGCAAAAGAGCTCCTGGTCTTCGTCAGCCATGCGCATCCGGATCATTTTTCAAAACGGATCTGGGATCTGCGGAATAAATATCCGCAGGTGAAGTATTTTCTGTCCAGCGACATTGACATGGCTCCGCTCTGTCAGGCTAGTTATATTAGCGGTCCGGATGATCCTTCCGTCTTTATCACGGAGCCGGGGCAGAGTTATAACCCTGCACTCTCAAGCGGATGCAGCCTTCTCATTGAAACGCTCCCTTCTACGGACGAAGGCGTGGCCTTTTTCCTGACACTGGACGGGGTTACGATCTATCATGCGGGCGATCTGCACGCGTGGTGCTGGGATCCTGTACCGGAAGGGCAGGAGGATGAGGAACTGCGCAAGTTCCTTGAGTATACAAAGCCGATTGCAGGACGAAAGGTTGATGTCGCTTTTCTGCTGCTTGATCCTCGTCTGGATCTTTTCCCGTACACCGGGATGGACCAGTATCTGCAGCTTCTGGATATCACATATCCTTTCCCGATGCATTTCTGGAAGGACTATGCTTTCCTCCGCGCATATAAAGAAAGCGCAGAGGAAAACCCTCTGCGCGATAAACTTATCCTTATTGAGCGGGAAAACCAGTCCTTTACGCTGCCGCTTTAATAATTGATGGTCTGCATCTCATCCAATTCCCTGCTCTTCTGGGAGTAGAGCAGAATCGTGTCGCCTTCTTTCAGCACAAAATCTCCCTTTGGAATAATCGACTTTCCTTTTCTGTGTACTGCCACAATAAAGGTCAGCCTGGAGATATCCAGATCCTGGATAGCCTGTCCGTTCCAGGGATGATTCTCACGGATCGTAATCTCTTTGAGCTGAATGGGACGGTCGTTTTTCAGAGATTCCGCACCGAGGATCAGCCGGTCCCCGGTCCGGATCTCCACATCTCCTCTGGGAACAATTGTGTTCTTTCCGCGCTGGATCACCGCAACGAGAATACCCTTTGGCAGATTCAGGTCCATGATCTTTTTCCCCGTCCAGGAATCCATCTTCTCCATCTCCACCTTAATAAAATGAAGATCCTCCTCAATCGCGTAGTCTCCGATTTTCTTGAATCTGGAATACTGTTCAACAAATCCGGCAGAAATAATACCGGTAGGGATCGCTACCATACCTACTCCAAGGAATGTAATGATAATACTGAACACCTTTCCCATCGTGGTAATCGGATAGATATCTCCGTAACCGATC
>CACZPF010000338.1 GCA_902782975.1 uncultured Lachnospiraceae bacterium | reverse complement strand
GAGAAACAATGAAATATCTATTGAATTTAGTCAATCGGAACGGCTTGTTCTTCAGCTCTCTGTTGCCAACTATAATTATACACTAAGGAACTGACGCAGGTTCTCGATAAAAGGGATGCTTTTTCATGAAAAGTGCTATATAATTTAAGCAGATAAACACATACAAAAGAAAAGGGTTTTAGTAAATTTTTTCAAAGGAGACTCTTATGAACAAAAAGGATTTGGATCAGCTGTACGTGCAGATCCTGAAGGAAGAACTGAAGCCTGCGATGGGATGTACCGAGCCCATCGCCATCGCCTACGCTGCCGCGAAGGCCCGTGCTGTTCTTGGGACCATGCCGGACCATCTGACGGTGGAAGTCAGCGGCAACATCATCAAGAACGTCAAAAGCGTGGTCGTGCCCCATACCGGAGGCCTGCGGGGGATCCCCGCCGCTGCGGCGGCAGGCACGGTGGCCGGGGATGCCGATGCGGAGCTGGAGGTCCTTTCCCACGTGACAGAACAGCAGATCCTTGATATCGGCACGTTTTTACAGAATACGCCTGTGGAAGTGCGCTTTGCCGATACCGGGCACGTTTTCGACATAATGATCACTGCCCGAAGAGGCACGGATTCCTCCTTCGTCCGGATCGTAGACTACCATACCAATCTGGTCAGCATCAGGCGCAACAAGGAGACGCTCCTCGAGAAGGAGATCGTCACCCGGGAAGACGGCCTGACGGACCGCTCCTGTCTCACCATCGAGGGCATCGTGGATTTTGCCGACAGAGTGGATGTGGAGGACGTGCGTGAGGTCCTGGAGCGGCAGATCGAATACAACATCGCCATCGCCGAAGAAGGCCTGCGCCGCAGCTACGGCGCCAACATCGGAAAGACCGTTCTGCGAGGCCGCGAGAATGACATCAACTACAAGATGCGTGCGTGGGCGGCCGCCGGAAGCGACGCCCGGATGAACGGCTGCGAAATGCCTGTGGTCATCAACAGCGGAAGCGGAAACCAGGGCATTACCGCCAGTGTGCCCGTCATCATCTATGCGCGGGAGACAGGCAAAACACAGGAAGAACTGCTGCGCGCCCTGTGTGTGTCCAACCTGGTGACCACCCATCTGAAGACCGGGATCGGACGCCTGAGCGCCTACTGCGGCGCCGTCAGTGCCGGGTGCGGGGCGGGCGCCGGGATCGCCTATCTGAAGGGCGGCCGGTTTGAAATGATCGCGCACACCGTCGTCAACGCCGTCGCGGTAGACTCCGGCATCGTGTGCGACGGCGCCAAGGCAAGCTGCGCGGCCAAGATCGCCGCTGCGGTAGATGCGGGGCTTCTGGGCCTTGCCATGTATGAGGATGGAAACCAGTTCTTCGGCGGGGACGGGATCGTTAAGCGAGGCGTGGAAAACACCATCGCAAGCGTGGGCCGTCTGGCCCGCTTCGGCATGGAGCAGACCGACAGGGAGATCATCCAGCTCATGATGGAAAACTGATCGGATATCCATGAAACCTATATGCATGATCTGATCCATGTAAACGGATCTTTATCCCGGAAAGGCATAAATTCATTGACACATCCCCGGGCGAAATATATACTTTAAAATGATCTGTTTTGAATGCTTTGCAGCGGCCGTGAACATTGGTCTGCCAATGACTGCCGGCCACGGAAAAGGAGGGAAATTTTAATGAAGAAACTGCTGATCTTCGCATGTTCGGGTATTTTGATGTTTTGCAATACAGCGCCTGCCTTTGCAGAGGCTCTGCCGGCGCAAAAAGAATCCCTGCCGGTGAAATGGAACCTGGAGTCGGTTTATGAGAGCGTAGACGACTGGTACAAAGATTATGATACCGTTATGTCCATGTTCGACCAGTATGAAAGCTTTAAAGGAAATCTGAATAATGCACAGGGCATTTATGATTATTATCAGTTTGGCTATTTAACGGAGCTGACATCTCTTCAGGGCAAAATGAATCTTTATGCATCTCTTGGGAGCAGTCTGGATCCGACGGACCCGGTGTTCAATGAGCTGAACGCAAAGCTGGCTGCCATGGGAGTACGGGAGGAACAGCTGACCGCGTTTGTCAAGCCGGAGATCTATGCCAATTCGCTGGAAGAAAGAGAGGCTATTTTTGCGGATCCGCTCTTTGACGAATACCAGTACATGATGAGGGATTTCACAGACCCGGATGCGGAGCCTCTTGGAGAAGAAGCTGCCGCCGTGCTGGCTACAACATCCATGGGAACCGGCTACGCTTATGACATCTTCAGCATCCTCGACAGTGTGGAAATGGCCGATCCGGAAATAACCATGCCGGATGGTTCTGTAGAAAAACTGACCTACGAGTTTTATGAGGATATTATCTATTCAGATGAATATGAAGACTCGTTTAAAGCCGAGGCCAATCAGATCATCCTGACAAGGGTCAAGCCGTACATCAATACGCTGGCCAAGCTTCTGGAGGAAAACGCTTCGCAGAATTACGCAAGTGCGCTGATCAACCATTATGATACGACAAGGGAAGCGCAGCTGGATACTTACGATGTGGATCCTTCCGTTTATGATTTTCTGGTGGACGCAGCGCACGACAGTGCGGAGGATTATCAGCGGTATCTGAAAATCCATGCGAAGGGGCTTGGAATCGAAGAGCAGTTCCCCTATCACATGGGATCCTACGTATCGGATTTTTATCCCGGCCGGACGGAATATGAGGATGCGGTAGCCGAGGTCGTCGAAGCACTCAGCGTGCTGGGCGAAGAATATATCGACACCTTTATGAAGATCATGGAGAGCGGCCAGGTGGATGTTTATCCGACAGATACCAAAGAAACCGGAGCCTTCGAAACACAGCCTTCCTGGGATTATCTTCCCTGGGTCCTGTTCAATTACAACGGCTATTCCGATGATATCAGCACCATCGCCCATGAGATGGGCCATGCGGTATATTCGGCATTCGCGACGGAAAATCAGCCCAGACAGTATTATTATCCTACGATTTTTACCCAGGAAGTAGCCTCTACCACCAATGAGCTTCTTTACTATACCTATAAAATGCAGAATGCATCTTCCGATGATGAGAAGCTTTACTACCTTGAAAATGTATTATCCATGTTTTCCGGGACTTTCTTTATACAGATGTGGTACGCGGAATTTGAGGATTATCTGTATCAGATCGTGGAATCCGGAAGTGCCCTGGATGCAGAAACACTTAGTGACAAATGGATGGAACTCATGAAGCTTTACAGAGGCGATGCCATGAAATTCTACCCGGATTCCCGGTACGCCTGGGCGGATATTCCCCATTTCTATTACTGCTACTATGTATAT
>CACZPF010000337.1 GCA_902782975.1 uncultured Lachnospiraceae bacterium | reverse complement strand
GCCGGGGATGAAGTAGCGGAAGCTATTATTGTTGAGGCACCTGTCGAAGAAGCAGAAGCCGTTGACGCGGTAGGCGAAGTGGCAACTGGCGCTTGGGTTGTAGACACAACTGTTCCCATGAAATGGGATGATGAAAAGATGACAGTTGAGTATACATTAACTGACAAGGCGACTCAGAAAACTGACGTTCGTACCAAAGCAGCAGTGATCGACGAAGAGTATGCTGGAAATAAAGTAGCAACCTGTTCAGAGGACGGACATTATCGTCTGACCGCAGTTATTGAAGGCGTACAGTATCATTCTAGCGAATACACAATTCCGAAGCTTAACCACAAGAAGGATGGCAAGGATCAGTTTGTAGAAATCAAGCGTGACGTAACCAAGTGGAACACCTGTGAAGACGATGGAACCGCAAAAATCACCTATCAGTGTGCTCTTTGTGGCGAAACTTATACAGATCCTAACGTTGTTCTGGAAGCAACAGGACATAACTTTGGTGAATGGAAGTCTTACATTGATCCCGAAACACTTGACAATGTAATACTGCTTGAAGATGGAACTCCGGTTCTTGAGAAAGAGGAAAAAGATGGAACATATGAATTAGTTTCATATCGTGAGTGCCAGAACAAGATTCACAATAATGAAGATCATAGTTTATCGAACTGCCCTGCAAAAGAGGAAAAGAGAGAGACCAAGGTTATCCTTTCCAAGAAAGTCACCAAGGCTATTATCACCGCTCAGGAAGGTATCGCAGATGAACTGGTTGATATGACCATGGAAGAGTTCCGTACGGAATATCCGACCGATGACGATATCGAGCTCGTAAACTGCACCAAGGACGGAAAATATCAGGTTACCTATTATAATGCTCAGAGCAGGCCGACTTCTCAGAGATGGTATGTAGTTGCTGCTCATCATATGCTGACCGATACCGTTATCGAGTTCGAAAACAAGGATGATGAAGATCAGTGCACATGGGATCCGGAAACTCTTAAGGTTACCAATCATAGCTGCTACAGACCGATTACTTATTATGAAGTAACTCATTGCAACGCAGATGGTTGCCCGAATAAGGCTTGCGATACAAATAAATATCGTTGCAAGAATACAGATGAAAAAGAAGTCACAAGAGTAAAGAAGGTTGCAGAACCGGAAGGTGACCACATCATCAACGCAAAGGTTGAGAGGGAAATCGCTGCTCTGGCAAATGATGGTAATTATCATACTGAAAAAGAGCTGAAGACACACATCGCTGATGACAAGAGCATTACCCTTTCCAAGAACACTGCTACTTGTGAAGAAGATGGTGTTATCACTGTTACCTTCGCCTGCAAGATCTGCAAGGCAGTTATTAAGACTATCGATGTTAAGACCGAGAAGCTTGGACATCTTTATCAGCCGGCAGTTGGCGAGAATCAGGTAGCTCCGACTTGTGAAGCAGATGGTTCTTACGATGCAGTTATCTACTGCAAGCGTTGCGGCAAAGAGCTTGAGAGAAGAGAAGGCGTTAAGGTTCCGAGACTTGCTCATACCAATGAGACCAGATCAGAGGACGAAGAAACCGGCGAACTCGTTTATACAGATGTTACCGATTCTGATAAGGGTGCATATATTGTTTGGGTTGGCGACAAAGTTGTAGACCCGGATGATGGAAGCTATCTTGACGGTGGCGATGATAGAAACACGATTTTCTCAGGTAAGGACGGAATTGGTGGTGGCATAGAGGATGAGAATGAGTTCAAAGTAAAGGCTCTGCTTTACACAAATTGCGAAAGATGTGGAAATCATCCGGTACTGATTAGCACTGAAGATTCTGACTCCGATGCTAGTATCAAGATCGTAAGCGTTGCAAAACAGGGTATGACCTGTGAATTTGGTTCAATTACTCTTGCAGCTTCCTACACGACTGAAGATGGCGAGGAAGTAACAGATACTTACACTGTTCCCTACTGGACGACCAGCAACTCCTACAGAGGTAGAACTGCTCATACTCCGCTTCCGGCAGTTGAAGAAGTTAGAGAAGACGGAACTTACACTGTAATTCGTTGCCAGATTTGCGGCGAGATCCTCTATGAGCAGAAGATCAAAGACGCTGAGGGCAAGGAATACAAGGATGGTCTTGTTCAGGACAAAGACGGCGTATGGCGTTATTATGAAGAAGATAAATTCGCAGAAGACTTCACCGGAATCGCTCCGTATGGTACTGGCGAGTTCTTCGTTGGAAACGGTGTCCTTTGCAGCGATGCAAATGGCCTGAATCTGTATGATGGCACATGGTACTTCCTGGCTAAAGGACAGATCCAGCGTGGATACAGCGGATTTGCTCTGTATGATGGCAAGTGGTTCATGATTGAAGACGGCGAGCTTAATACAAAAGCAAACGGCCTGTACGAATATATGGGCGGAACGTTCCTCTTCGCAGCTGGCCAGCTTCAGGATGAGAAAAACGGCCTGTGGCAGGATGCTGATGGCACATGGTACTTCCTGGCTAAGGGTCAGGTACAGACCCAGTTCAGCGGTGTAGCTGAGTATGACGGTGCATTCTTCGTAGTTAAGGATGGCGTCTTCCAGGCTGATTACAACGGCACTGTTGAATATGACGGACATACTTTCAATGTAGTAAATGGTCAGCTTTACGGTGAGGTTGCTGCATAATCAAAATTGTGCACGACAAAAGCTGAATGACATTGTCTGTCAGGAATAAGCTATATGGACTAAGTTGGGGACCGTTGTCGGTGAATCTGACAGCGGTCCCCGCTTTGTAACAGAGTAAAGTTTTTAAAAAACTTGAAAAGGAAAAGGTTAAACAACGTGGCTGTACGGATACTTGTGATTGTTCCTGCCTATAACGAGGCAGACAATATTGCAACCACAATTGAAAGCATCAGAAAAAACGCACCCGGAACAGATATCCTTGTCATCAACGATGGTTCCAGGGATGAAACGCTTCAGATTTTGAAGGACTGCAGCGTTTCGTATCTGAACCTGAGGACCAATCTGGGCATAGGCGGGGCCGTGCAGAGCGGCTACATCTATGCCAGAGAGAATCATTACGATTATGCAGTCCAGATCGATGCCGACGGGCAGCATGATCCGTCGTATATTCTCGAGATGGTTCACTGGATGCAGGAAAATCAGATTGACGTTGGCATTGGTTCCCGTTTTATTACAAAGCAGGGGTTTCAGTCCAGTGCAGCCCGGAGAATGGGAATCCATTTTTTAAGCAACCTGATTCGCCTTAACTGCGGTGTTCGTATTTATGACGTGACCAGCGGCTACCGCATCGCCAACCGGCGGTTTATCGAGGTATTTGCCAGGGACTATTCCGACGACTATCCCGAACCGGACGCCATTCTTACGGCAGTTCGCCATGGCGGAAAGGTAGCGGAGTATCCGGTCATCATGCACGAACGGATGATGGGCGAATCGTCCATCGGCTTCAGAAAGTCGGTTTACTACATGGTAAAAGTCAGTCTGTCGATTATGATGCACCGGGTTGTGCAGAGAGGTGTCTGAGTTGGGAGTACAGCTTCGGATTTTTTTAAGTATCTGCGCGCTGCTGTTCTTTGTGGCGACGCTGTATTATATAAGATGCAAGGGACTCGATCTGTATCGGACGATACTGTGGTTTTCGGGAGCCGCAGTTCTTTTGATACTTGCGATCTTTCCAAAACCGGTCATTGCCCTGGCTTCCCTGTCGGGGGTGGAAACGCCGTCGAACTTCGTGTTTCTGGTGCTGATCGGTTTTTTGCTGTTTCTTGCATTGTCCATGTCGGCTTCCATATCAAGGCAGCACGGCAGGATAAAAAATCTGGTTCAAAGTGTTGCAATTCTGGAAAACCGGCTCGAAGAGCTCGAAAAGCAGAAATCTCAGAATTGCAATGAAAAAAATAAGGGAAAAGAAACCGATCAACAGTCCGGGCGGGAGTGTATGACTAAATGATCCATAGCAGGAAGAACAACAGTCTTATCATTCATATCATCTGTGTTTTGGGAGCATGCCTTCTGATGGTCCTTAGTCTTTGGAGTACGGCCATCAGCATGAAGGGAACGGTTCCATCCGATCATTTCAACGATATTTCAATGCCCGACAACTCAGTGTCGGTTTTGGAAAGTTCGGAGCTCGAAGCTTATAACTGCACCATGGACGGGCTCCATATTTATGACGTTGAGGACGATCCGCAGCTTTACATTCGTTTTGCTGACGGAAAGCCTCAGTCTGTCAGATCCATTCATTTCAGGCTGGAACAATCCTATCCATACGATCAGCTTTGCGTTCTCTATTACCCGGAGCGTTCCGGAGAATATTCCGAAAAATTCACGATTCAGACAACTCTCCGTAAGGGAAACCGCGATATCTACTACGTGCTTCCCGAGTCGGTTAATTATAAAATCAAAGATTTCCGAATTGATATCGACGACGAATATGTACTGGAAGAAATCGAGATCTCCGATCAGAAGATCATCGGTGCTTACGACTGGTCCAGACATTCCAAGGTAAAACCCGCCATCATCTGTTT
>CACZPF010000336.1 GCA_902782975.1 uncultured Lachnospiraceae bacterium | reverse complement strand
CTGGCACCTGCTTTTTATACTTGCCAGCCTCTTCTGGCACCTGCTTTTTATACTTGCCAGCCTCTTCTGGCACCTGCTTCTAAATGGCGATTATCTCTCAATTTTATTGGCACTATACAGTAGCGGATCAGATTCCTGACATAAATCAGCGTATGCAAACAAGGCCTCATGGGCCTGTCTGTTTCCAAAAATATATCACCAATTTTAAATCCGGTTCTTCACCATGTCTTCTGCTTCACGCTATTGCGCGCCTTTCTTTATTTTTCTTATAAATCATAACGTTCTGATTCTTCATTGTCAAGCTAAGAAATTGCCTCCATTATTTCCATTGCCAACAGTAGTTATATATTTGCCAATAATCAGATCTCTCTTATAATTCCATATTTCGGGTTTATTTTTTTTAACGTTTATGAATACTTATATTGCCTGTTTTGGTATAATGGTTACAAACGCAGGTTATTGTTTTCAAACGGGAGGTTTATCTATGTTCGATTATGAAAACTATGAAATAGAATGTGAGAGAATAAGGGCATCTAATAATGAGCTTCTGGAAATGTTCAAAAATGATCTTGAGCTCGCCGGTCTCTCCGAAAAAACTATCCGGTCACATATTTCAAATGTCGATTTTTATATCAATGAATACCTGCTTCGCGAGGATGTACATCCCATGGAGGATGGTGTCGGTATGGTAGACAGCTTCCTTGGATATTTTTTTATCCGTAAATGTATGTGGTCTACTCCATCTACAATTAAAAGTACGGCAGCCAGTATAAAAAAGTTTTATAAGTGCATGCTGGACCATGGAAATATTCAAAAAGCCGAGTTTGATTACCTTCGCTCTGAAATAAAGGAAAATATGGAAAATTGGCAGGCAGACTGCGCAATGTACAACGATTCTGATGAAGAGAACCCATTTGACTGGTTCTAAAGCAAAAAGGAAGGAACATATGTAAATTGTATGAATCTTACCAGTGAGTTTCGCAATTACCTAATGATATTGTGATATTTGAAAATGATTCGGCTCACGGAATGATTCATAAAGGAGACAAGAAAATATGAATAAACAAGAGTACCTGGATCTTTTCAACAAAATGCACCCGGGATTTTTCGATTCAGATGCTATTCGCAGGATTCCCTCAGAATGGATTTACGAAGAAATGATTCTCGATCTGCGTAAATGCAATATTACGCAATATGATAAAGCGTATGGCGATAACGTTTCTTTTGGATATTATACAGGAGACATGAACGATCTTCTTGCTGCCATCGAAAAAGTTGTACCGTCCTGGATCCCCCTTTTTGACGGGAAAAACAGAGTCTATTGTGGTTTTTCCAATGGAGAAATTGCCAGTTTCTGCCTGGTAGAGGATATGGGGAAACATCATATCGGAAACAACCTTATAAAAGTCGGAGGCCCTGGCTGTGTAGGGAGCGTTCCTGAATACCGAAATCTGGGCATAGGCCTGTGTATGGTAAGAAATGTGACGCAAATTCTGAAAGAGGAAGCCTATGACATAAGCTACATCCACTACACGGGTGTGCCCAAATGGTACGAAAAGCTTGGATATCAAACTGTACTGAGGTGGAACAAAAACGGCATTTTGTAACAATTCCTTATCGAAGCCTTAACGATGCCTCAACGGTGCCTTAATGGTACCTTTGCGGTGTCTTAACGGTGTCTTAACGGTGCCTGACACCAACTGCCTAACGGTGTCAGGCGCCAACAGATCCGTCATCCCCGCCCATCCGAACAGTTCTAATTCTTTCCAACTTTAGCAGGGAATCCATTTATCATCTTCTTTCATGTCTTTCTGGATCTGGCTTTCCTCCTCAGTATGGGAATTCGCTCCTTCAACGAACATGCGAAACTGCTCACGCGGATCTGGCTGGAAAGCACTTAGCACTCTATCTGTTTCCACGATCTCAGAAATCATTTCCTTGATTTTTGCTTTTTTTCTATCTATTATCTCTTCAGCGCCTTTAGTCCTATTCACAAATAATCCATAACTGCTGTATGTATAATCCAACGGGTCACGTACTATTCTGGCTTT
The DNA here is from genome assembly GCA_902782975.1 of uncultured Lachnospiraceae bacterium. Lineage (GTDB taxonomy): Bacteria > Bacillota > Clostridia > Lachnospirales > Lachnospiraceae > Blautia_A. Next base: position 3,287 of record CACZPF010000336.1, on the reverse strand, counting down.
CACCGGGTTAAGGTGAATATAGCGGCTGACTTCCAGAAAATACCGTTCATCCTCAATCAGACATGAAGTATATCGATTCTCGAATAAGTGACCGGTATAATTATATTTCTTGTTAAAATTTACAGAATACGGATGCAGCATCCTTTTCATAATTTTCCAAAGCTCAACATCCTTTGTCTCTAACGCCATGTGAAAATGATTTGACATCAAACACAAAGAATGAACCATAAACTGATACTTCTCTCTGGTCTCTAAAATCAACTCAAGGAAGGATATAAAATCGTCCTCATCATTATAAAGAACCAATCTTCTGTTGCCTCTGCTCATAACATGGTAAAACGCGCCCGGATACCATTCCCTTCTTGGTCTTGGCAATCACTTATCCCTCCGTCCTTTTGACATTTTCATTTTTCTCCTGTACCCCCTCCTTCGCAGCTAAAGAATCCGTTACACTAAAAGATTCCGTTTCAGTAAAAGATTACGTTTCAGTAAAAGATTACGTTTCAGTAAAAGATTACGTTTCACTTAAAAAATTTGTTTTAGGAGAAGACACTGTTGCTGTTGTAGACTCTGTTGCTGTAAAAGACTCTGCAGCTTTAAGAGACTCTGTTTCTTTAGAAGACTCTGTTTCTTTAGAAGGCTCTGTTTCTTTAGAAGGCTCTGCTGTAGAAGGCTCTGGCGTGGTAGAAGGCTCTGGCACCTTAGAATGCTCTGCTGCCGTAGAAAAATCTTCTCTTAAAGATTCTGTCTTTGCTAAAGACTCATTTTCTTTTTGAGATACCATCGCTTCAATGGCTTGCATGTATCCTATGACTCTTTCTCGAAATGAAGGTTCCAATTTTTTATAGCAATTAATCATCAGACCTAAATCCGAATTTTTCCTGATCAAATAATAATCCTGTCCATCTCTGCTGCCAGGACCATCAATACCCAGTAAAAGCCATTCCGGAGTCACGTCAAGTGCCTCACAAATAGGCATAATCTTCTCAGAAGATGGATTCGTTTTTTTCTTTTTCCACTCACTAATAGTGCTCGGCAGTATTCCTGTCCTTTCAGAAAATTCTTTCTGGCTCATTGACAGCTGCTCAAGCCGCATAAAAATTCTTTCTCTTACAGTCATGATATTTCACCTATTTGGATTTTCATTTCATATATATGAATTATATAGCTAAGAAGGCGGGATGTCAAGAATCCTTCTTAACATCCCGCACACAATATTTTCTTAGCAGTATTTTAACGGTTTTAACGATATTTTGCATTATTACGCATATGAATGCAATGTTTACTTAACACTTTCTTCAATAGTCCTTAACGGTGTCAGGCACCATTATAGTAACGGTGTCAGGCACCATTATACCATTATATTCTATACAAAGCATCGTCAGATCGTCAAACTGTTCCGCAGTTCCTACATATTCCCCGACAACATGGCGTACATGGTTCAGAAGTTCCATAGGGCCGGCGTTGGGATTATCATTCAGGGCTTTCAGCATACGATCTGTTCCGAACATTTCTCCTCTGGAGTTTTCGGCTTCGGGAACGCCGTCTGTATATAGAAACAGTTTTGCGCCACGCTCCAGATGCATCGTATACTCCCGGTACTTTATGTCATCCATACCTCCGATGACAAAACCGTGTTTGTTCCTGAACAGTTCAAAATTCCCTCCGGGCTTTTTCAGGGCAGGATATTCATGTCCGGCATTTGCGGCAGTCAATATTCCTGTAGAAAGATCCAGAATCCCAAGCCAGACGGTTACAAACATTTCGCCCCGGTTGTTGGCACATATTTCCCTGTTCACCATCGACAGCACTTCCGCCGGAGAACTATTTAATCTTGCGTGGTTTGCCAGGATGATCTTGGAAGCCATCATAAACAGCGCGGCCGGTACCCCTTTTCCGGAAACATCTGCGATGACCAGGCCCAGATGATCATTGTCGATCAGGAAATAATCGTAGAAATCACCGCCTACCTCTCTGGCGGGATTCATGCACGCGTAAAGATCAAACTCATTTCTGTCCGGAAAAGCGGGAAAAATATTCGGCAGCATAGATTCCTGTATATTCGTCGCCAGCCGCATTTCGGTCTCTGCACGTTCTTTGTCCGCAGTCAGCTGAAGCATTCTGTTATTATAAATTTCCATCTCCTTTGTGAGACTGGTAAATTCATCAATAAAGAGACCTACTTCGTTATGGGTATACTCCCGGATTTTTAAAAGCTGTTCTATCACCTTTGTGGTATCTTTATCCCTTCGGTATGCAACCAGGCATTTTTTCATCGAAGCAAGGGGCCGAAGCACAATAAAATAAAGTAAGATAAGAATAATGGTACCGATCAGAACAAGCAGCAGGATCGTGTGATTCCGGAAAACCGTACTGCCCGACAGTTTCTTACTTACGACCTCCCCCTTAATTACATTGCAGAGCATGAGCGGGTTCAGTTCTCCTTCGACCGGAACCTCTATGGAAAATCCGAATTCATCTTCCCCGGTATATTTTTTCCAGGTCCAGTTCAGAAAATTCTGAGAAGAGGCCGCTTCAAAATTTTCCCAGCCCTTTCGGACATTTTTTTGCGGTATCCGGTCCCCAAGCATGCTGGAGCCATCTTCGTGCCTCTCTCCGCTGAAAAGGATCACCGCACTGTCTTTTCCCTTCGGCACCATCAGAAACAGAGTGTTCATCAAGGAATACTGTTCCACGGAGTCTTCAAACAGATAGGAAATATTTTTATAACAGTCGGCCGCAAAAAGCTTCTGTAATCCCGGCGTAAATGCCTCTGCTTCTTCTATGGTGATCTCCCTGAGATCGTTTTTTCCAGACAAAAGAAAGATCGTATCTTCTCTGACGGCTGCCTTTTCCAGATCATTTCCCTGTTTCATATAGTACTGTATGAGCCAGGGAAGCGCCCGATATTCCTGCATCTCACCGATCACTTCACGCATATGGATCGAATTCGTTTCACTCGCCGTTATAAGGTAAGAAGAGAAGGAAGATACAGTCACGGCATTTCCGACCAGCAGCACAGCCAGAACGAAAAGCAGCACCAGAGCGCTCCCTATCTGGACCAGTAATCTTTTGTCCCGGATGCTTAGATAAGCGTAGATCATAGCTGCCGTAAACACAAAGCTGGTCGCGGAAAGACCATACAGTACGATCGTAAAATATGTTCTCGCCACGAACAGAACAACAATGACAATAATCACACGCTTATTGTGCTTCCACAGCTGAAAAATCGTGACAGCAAAAAAAAGCAGCGGTGCGGTCAGGATCGCCGCATCATACGGGCCTCT
>CACZPF010000335.1 GCA_902782975.1 uncultured Lachnospiraceae bacterium | reverse complement strand
TGAATATTGCCAAAAGTTATAGCATGAGAGCGAGCAGGGCGCTTCATTATCGGGTGATTCAAAGAGGGGAAGTGTTCAAAACTATTATAAAGGTGATAGGAGTATCATTGGCGAGATTTGCTGGAGGGTCAATATTATCTAATGCAAATAGTGATTATAGAAAACTTATGGTTCATAAAAATAGAAATATAATGGTTCCTATGTGAACAGATTATTTAACTCAAACTTCGCACACACAAATAATAGCAGTATCCTGAAAATTCAATAAGAACTGGCATTAAAGATTTAAATTTATGCAACTTTCTCAGTGATATTTCTCTTCATAGAAGATGGTAATAGCTGGATAAATTTATCGATCATTTCTTCAATCGTTTTTTCAGATATATCCAGATGTTCTTCGAGAAATTCATGAAACAGGGTCAACAGGAGAGACAGAGATTCATTGAAAGTAATGTCTGCCAATTCATCACAGAAATTCGATATTTCTTTGGCATCTGTTACTGTTCACACCTATGTGTCCTTTATGAGGTTTGCATGTCATAAGCATAAGAAACATAAGTGGTGTAGAGGTGTGAACAGTAACAGTGTGTGAGCAGTACATAATGGGTAATTAAGCCTGCTCTTGTCTTCACAGGTAAAGGATGGTATAATCTGACCATAAAACCCAAGCTATGGAGGTGGATTTATGGGAAAAACGTATAATATTTGCCTGGATATCGGCGGGACAAAGGTTCTTGGCGCGATCTTTGACGAAAAAGAAAATATCGTTTACCGTCTGAAAAAGAAAACAAAAGAAGGCGGAGATTCTTCCGAGAATGTGGAGCAGGTCATCATCAGCGTAGTGGATGAAATGCTGAAGGGCTCAGAGATCAAAAAGGAGCAGGTTCACGCGATCGCAGCCGCAGCCCCCGGCGTGATCGATCAGGGAAAGGGAATCGTTCTGTTCTCGCCAAATCTCCCCTGGAGAGATTATGATATAAAGACGGCGATCGAGAAGAAGTTCGGCATTCCTTTTTATATCGGAAATGATGTCAATGTCGGTGTTCTGGGCGAATATAAATATGGCGCCGCCAAAGGCTACAAGAATGTCGTCGGATTCTTTGTGGGAACCGGCATGGGCGGCGGCCTGATCCTGAATGGTGAACTGTTTACCGGCAATAAGTTTAAGGCTGCGGAGTACGGCCATATGATCCTGGATCCGGAAGGCCCCTTATGCAACTGCGGGCAGAGAGGATGCCTGGAAGCATTTTCCAGCAAGCAGGGCATGTCGGCCTACATCCGGCAGCAGACCGGGCGCGGACGTAAGAGCATGATGGAAGACAGTGTAAAGGACGGTGTGTTTAAGAGCAAGATCCTCAAAAAGTCCCTTGCCGAAAAGGATGCCGTTGCCTGTGAGGCGGTGGACCGCGCCTGCCATTATCTGGCGGTAGCCACCGGAAACATGATCAATACCATCAGTCCGGACGTGGTTATTTATGGTGGAGGTGTGATCGAGGCAGCAGGCGATATTTTCCTCAAAAAGATCCTCGCGGAAGTAGACCGCTACTGCATGCCGTCGATCCGTACAACGGTGGAACTTAAGAATGCCGCTCTCGGAGATGATTCCGTCATCTACGGTGCGCTGGCTATGATTAAGTAAAAATTCTGAAAATATTAGCACTCACCTATTGACAGTGCTAACAAAACGTGCTATAGTGACAATCGAAGAGAAAAAACAAAAGGGACTGCAAAAGATGCCGGCTGTGTATCTCCTGCAGTCCTTTTATTAGAGAATCAACAGGGCAGAGAAAAACATGCCCTGGAGGTAAAAGGAGGAAAGCCTATGAATATCAGCAAATTTACGCAGAATTCCATCCAGGCGGTCCAGAACCTTGAAAAGATTGCCTATGAGTACGGAAATCAGGAAATTGAACAGGAGCATCTTCTGTATGCTCTACTGACACAGGAAAACAGCCTGATCCTTAAACTGATCGAAAAGATGGAGATCAATAAGGAGTACTTTGTCGATACAGTCAGAAAGGCACTGGATGCCAAAGTAAAAGTACAGGGCGGGGATCTGCGGTTCGGCCAGTATCTGAACAAGGCCCTTGTTTCAGCCGAGGACGAAGCCAAAGCCATGGGAGATGAATACGTCTCGGTGGAGCATCTGTTCCTTTCCCTTATCAAAAATCCAAGTCCCGGCATGCAGAAAATCCTGAAAGAATTTGGAATTACAAGAGAGCGCTTCCTTCAGGCTCTTTCGACTGTCAGGGGTAACCAGCGGGTGGTGAGTGACAATCCGGAAGCGACCTATGATACGCTGAATAAATATGGCGAGGATCTGGTCGAAAAAGCCAGAAGCCAGAAGCTGGATCCCGTCATCGGCCGGGATGCGGAGATCCGCAATGTCATACGTATTCTTTCACGTAAAACCAAAAATAATCCCGTACTGATCGGTGAGCCGGGCGTAGGAAAAACGGCTGTGGTGGAAGGCCTTGCCCAGCGGATCGTCAATGGGGATGTGCCGGAAGGCCTGAAGGATAAGAAAATATTCTCTCTGGATATGGGAGCCCTTGTGGCAGGTGCCAAGTACCGCGGAGAATTTGAAGAACGTCTGAAAGCTGTACTGGAAGAGGTAAAAAAGAGCGAGGGGAATATCATCCTCTTTATCGATGAACTGCATCTGATCGTCGGTGCCGGTAAGACAGACGGTGCCATGGACGCAGGCAACATGCTGAAGCCCATGCTTGCCAGAGGAGAACTTCACTGTATCGGCGCAACGACTCTGGATGAGTACCGGCAGTATATCGAGAAGGATGCGGCTCTGGAGAGAAGGTTCCAGCCTGTTATGGTGGATGAGCCGACCGTAGAGGACACCATCTCCATTCTCCGTGGACTTAAGGAGCGGTATGAAGTATACCATGGGGTGAAGATTACCGACAGTGCCCTGGTGGCAGCGGCTACGCTTTCCCACAGATATATTACAGACCGGTTCCTTCCGGATAAGGCCATCGACCTGGTGGATGAAGCCTGTGCCCTGATCAAGACAGAACTGGATTCCATGCCGACAGAGCTGGATGAACAGCGCCGCCGGATCATGCAGCTGGAGATCGAGGAATCTGCTCTCAAAAAGGAGACAGATACACTTAGCAAAGAGCGGCTGGAGGATCTGCAGAAAGAGCTGGCAGAATTAAGAGACAGCTTTAACACGCAGAAAGCCCAGTGGGATAATGAAAAACATTCTGTGGAAAGACTGCAGAAGATCCGTGAACAGATCGAGGATGTTAATAAACAGATTCAGAAGGCTCAGCAGGAATACAATCTGGAGAGGGCAGCCGAGCTTCAGTACGGCGAACTGCCGAAGCTCACCCATATGCTGGAAACAGAGGAAAAGGCTGT
>CACZPF010000334.1 GCA_902782975.1 uncultured Lachnospiraceae bacterium | reverse complement strand
GAAACGTAGTTTCAAACTAACCGGTACATTGATCCTATATCCTTTCATCCAGCGAATCCCCGGCTTCCGAAGATTTTCCGTCAAATTTTACACCGCTGTTTTTCAGTTCTTTATGGAGTTCCTCTTCTCCCTCCTGCATCTGCTCCTGTATCCAGTCAGTGCAGCGCCGGGCCGCCTGTTCAACGATCCGGCGGTTTTCTTCAGAGAGCTGTTCATGTACTTCCTTTGATATGAAAAAAGTATCTTCGTCGGTATAATTTTCCAGCTCGCAGCAGAATTTACAGCATTCATACAGTTTATAACGATACGCCGTTTCTTCATCCAGCAGTACCCCGTCCAGAAGACCCGCCTGCAGTCCGTCGTAGACCTGTGTAAGAGACAGGGTACTGGCTGATATGTCTGCATCCTGAAAAGCCTGTATCCATAGCGCGATATCCGGATACCATATCCGAAGACCCGACAGATCCTCCAGTGTATTCACCTCCTGGCTGGTCCAGAGATCATGGCGGATCGTGACTGCCGTACCGGTTTTCAGAACATTTTTATCAATATTGCCGGAGGGTTCGGCGGACAGATATGCCATTTCGATCGTTCCGATCGCCATACCTTCCAGAATGTCGCTTCTGCTTCCAAGCTGTTCTCCGGGATAGATCTGAACTTCGATGCTTCCGGATGAAGCTGTTTCTACTTCCTCCTTGAACTGTTCGATCCCCTGGCAGGCATAGCTTTCGGGAAGCTTTGTCGTCGCCACTTTCAGGAGCAGAGGAGCATCCTGCCCGGCCCCGCATCTTCCGGGAAAAACAAACAGCAGTCCAATCGCGGCAGCTGCCATTATTCTATTTTTGATTTTATGCTTTCCCTTCTTTTTAAAGAATGGTATGATGAATATATCGTTTCTATTGAAATATTTTTTCATTATTATCATAGACTACTCCTTAAGGAGGCTTCCGTATGAAGCACTTTTCTGACCTGCGGATACGCTCCAAAAAAGCGTTCGCATACTATTTTTCTTTGATCCTCGTAGTCGTGTTTGTACTGCTGCTTTTATTTTCAGCATATGTTTTTTACCTGTCCGGCAGAAATTTCAGAGAAAAACAAAGGCTGTCCGACCTTGGCATCCTGAATCAGTCCATCGAAAAACTGGACAGTTCTTTTTCCATGATCAGCCATATCGCCGCCACTGCTGCCACCAACCGCGAGATCATCAATACCTGCATCGTTCCCAGCCTCACAAACAGGCAGCGGAATTTTAATGTTCTTACTACACTCGAAAGTATTGTCGATAAAAACGAATATGTAAAAAGAGCCTGGCTTTACGAATATACCAAGGGATGTCTTTTCAGTTCAGAAGGCGATATTACGACCCTCAGCGGCTATTCCCGGTCCTCCACGATCATGCACTGCCTGAACGATATCTACTCCGTAACGATCGATGAAGAGAATAACCGGTATTGCAGCAGTCTTATACAGGACGGACAGAAACTATATTATACCTACGATTTTGTCTACTCGTCAAAAGGTCCTCTGTGCTCTCTGATCCTGGAATTAAACAAGGATGTTCTGTTTGCCGATTATATCGATCGCCGTATTCTTACTGATTATGATATCACAATCCACGGAAACAGGACATATCCAATTTATTCAACCCTTAAAGATGTCAAGGATGAAAATTTCAGCCATGCACTGATCTCCTCCGGCTCGGACTATACAAAGTGGACCACCAGGCTTTATCCAAGAAGCACTTCAAAATTCTCCATCCCGCTTCCCGAAAACGGGTTTCTGCCCTTTTTTATGGGCCTTCTGGGCGTCAGTTTTTTTATGACATATTTTATTACATCAAAAGCCTACTCGCCCATTGAAAAGCTGACAAAGCTTGTTAACGGAGAAAGCGCTTCCGAACCTGTGATCTCAGCGCATCAGAATGAATTCGATTACCTGGAACAGGCGTTTCAGGGGCTTCTGTCCAACCGGCAGGTGACACGGGAATTTCTTGACAAGACGCGTCCCGACCTGGAATCCCGTCTGTTTGCCGGCCTGATCACGGAATCCGTTTCCTATACCACAGAAGAACTGAAAAGCCAGCTCCGTACAATGCAGAGTCCTTTTGCGGTCGAAGAAAAATACCAGGTGATCCTCCTTCATCTAAAGGATATCCGTGCAGACGATGTGGTTTCCATGCATATCTACCGGAACCATCTGATGCAGCTTGCCCTGCAGCAGTTTCAGCCGGAATGGGGTCTGCTCCGGTGCTTATCGGTAAATGACCAGGAATGCGTTCTTGTGATCCAGTATCCGCCGGAATCTTCCAGTGCCCAGATCAAGAAAATCGTAAAAACTTTCCGGGCTGCTCTCACAAAAGAAACCGAACGGTCTTCTATCCACATTGTATTTGCCGAAGGGAAGCTTTATTATAACCTGTCGGAGATCTCCACCTCCTACCACGATGCACTGGAAGAGATCCATTACGAATTATATTATCAGAAGGAAGAATCTTCCGGTTCTGTGGAATCCTCGGGCGAAACCTCCTCGGATTATTATGATGCTTTTCTTAAGCGGATCGAAACCGTTGCGGGAAAGGGTGATATGGTTCTCTCGGCAGATCTTGTCGGGCAATTCGAAAGCCAGCTGTTTGCGGCGGGTCTTCCTCTCGGAGAAACCAGGACCTACTGCCAGAAACTTCTGGATACACTGGTCGAAAAGCTGCTTCTCTATCAGTCCCGGGATGAAGAAAAGGGAAGTTCTTATTTTCAGACACTGTACCAGAAGCTGGAAAAGGCCGAAGATTCTTCCAGTCTGAGATCCGCTGTCGAGGAAGCTGCGCAGCAGTTACTGGACGATATCACGAATGAATCGCAGAAAAGGCAGAACCGCCTGATCGCTCTTGCCAGGGAATATATCGCAGCCAACTACAGCAACAGCTCTCTTTCCATCAATGAAATCGCGCAGGATGTGGGATGTACACCTTCCTACCTCAGCAATCTTTTCACAAAGTACACAGGTGAAAACCTTGTGACCTGCCTGAACGGATACCGGATCCAGGTCGCAAAAGAGCTTCTTCTGAACTCGCAGATGAAGATCAGCGATATCGGCTTTAAGGTTGGTTTCAATACGGTGCAGAATTTTAACCGCGTATTCAAAAGT
>CACZPF010000333.1 GCA_902782975.1 uncultured Lachnospiraceae bacterium | reverse complement strand
ATTTTCTACTCATAACATTTGCCTCCTTATCCATACTCCGGAAGGATCCTGCTCCCGCATTCTTCCGGTTATAAGCTGTACGGCTTTCCTCATCAGGTCTTCCTGATGCATCTGCCTTTTTTCTTTTGATGGTTATGAGTATAAAAATGAATTGTGTTCTTTTTGTGGGAAAATTGTGGTAATTTTGTGAAGAATTTTCATCAAAAAACTGCCCGGCAGGACAGATCTCTTTGTCCTGCCGGGCAGCCGGCTTTCCTTAAAAGTTACTGGAATCTCTCGTCGATCACTCGTTTGGACTTTTTCTCACTGCGCGGCAGGAAGCCGAGTTCCACCACATAGACAATGGGCGTAAAACCGATCCTGCTCTTGACAGATGCCGCGACGCTCTGCTGAAGCGCCTTAAAGTCGCTGCTTCCTGCTGCCTCGACATAGATACGCATGCTGTCTTTGCCGTCCAGGTGAGAAATACGGATCTGGTACTCACTGGAAAGTTCGGGGAAGGTTCCGAGAATCTCCTCGATCTGTTTCGGGAATACGTTAACACCCTTGATCTTCATCATGTCATCGCTTCGGCCGGAAATGACGTCGATCCGGGGATAGGTGCTGCCGCAGGGACATTCTCCCGGAATGATCCTGGAAAGATCGTGTGTCCGGAAGCGGATCAGTGGCGCCCCTTCTTTTACAAGTGTTGTGATGACGATCTCGCCCCACTCGCCGTCCGGTACATTTTTACCTGTCTCGGGGTCAATGATCTCCAGATAAATAAAATCGTCCCAGTAATGCATACCGGTATCGTATTTACAGTTGATCCCGATGCCGGGGCCGTAGATCTCGGTCAGGCCGTAAATATCATACAGCTCGATGCCAAGCTCTGTCGAAATACGCTTACGCATCTTTTCACCCCAGCGTTCCGATCCGATGACTCCTTTTTTCAGATGAATATGCTCTCTGATCCCACGTTTTTCGATCTCCTCAGCCAGCAGAAGAGCGTAGGAAGAAGTCGCGCAGATAACCGTCGTTTTCAGATCCATCATCATCTGCAGCTGTTTATCCGTATTGCCCGGACCCATGGGAACCGCCATGGCTCCAAGCTTCTCACATCCATTCTGAAAACCGATACCGGCCGTCCAGAGACCATAACCGGGTGTGATCTGGATCCTGTCCTTATTGGTGATCCCGGCAAATTCATAACAGCGTTTAAACATCTCTCCCCAGTCATCCACATCCTTTGCCGTATAGGGAATGATGACCGGCTTTCCGGTGGTGCCGGAGGAAGAATGGATCCGGACGACTTCCTCTTCTTTACAGGCCATGAGTCCAAGCGGATAAGCTTCCCGAAGGTCTTCCTTTTCAGAATAGGGAAGATTGAGAAAATCTTCCACTGTGTTCACATGGCTGATCCCCGCCTCTCTGAGCCGCCTGCCATAAAAGTTATCTGCTGCCAGCAGGCGCTGGATCTGACTATTCACCTGAGCCAGCTGTCTTTCATTAATCTGCATATATTCTACTCCTTTCCGTTTTCACGTATCCATGCCAGAGATTTTTTATTCAGTTCCACAAATTTTTCAGGAACCTTCTGCTGTATGGCTGTTTCCAGGTCTTCTTCCGTAAGACCCAGCTCCCCGCTTTCAAGAGCTGCGCCCAGGAGCACCACGTTCAGTGTTCTGGCGGAGCCAAGATCCCTGGCAGCCCTGTCTGCATCCACTATGATCAGCCGTTCTGTATGTTCCTTCAGGTAAGCGATCATTTTCTCCGGATCGTAGGAGCTTTTACCGATCATGGCACTTACCGGCATCACCGGCCTTCTGCTCACTACGACCGCCCCGCCTTTTTTCAGGAACGGAAGCTGACGGACAGTCTCTCCGGGCTCAAACCCGATGATCAGGTCGACCTCTCCTTTGGCGATCAGCGGAGAGTTTGTTCCCTGCCCCAGACGCAGATGGCTGAAAACGCTGCCTCCGCGCTGCGCCATGCCGATGGTTTCAGCCGTCTTGATCGGGATGTCTTTAGTCATCGCTGCCGTCGCGATCAGGCGGGATGCCAGGATCGTTCCCTGTCCGCCTACGCCGCATAAAATAATGTTCTTATTCATGGCGTCTCCCTTCCGCGGTATCATTCTTATTCCCGCCCGAAATGGCTTTTGCAGGGCATATCTGTTCACACAGCGTACAGCCTGTACAAAGAGACGTATCTATTCTGGCCTTTTTCCCGTCTGTATCTTTGATCAGCGCCGGACATCCAAGGTCGCGGATACATTTACCACAGCCAATACATTTATCCGGGTCCACTGAAGAATGCCCCTTTGGTTTTGAAATGGCAATACAGGGAGATCGGAAAATAACCGCCTTTACACCAGGCTCTTCCGCGACGCGCTTCACCGTCTCCACAGCCAGGTCAAAGTCAAGAGGATCTACCGTCTCCACGACCTTAAGGCCAATGGCCCGGAGAACCTTTTCAATACTCACCTTCTCCACGATCTGGCCCATGACTGTTCTGCCGGTACCCGGATGGGGCTGGTGGCCCGTCATGGCCGTGGTCGAATTGTCCAGTACGACAAGCGTCATATCCGCCTGATTATAAAAGGCATTGACCGTTCCAGTGATCCCAGAAGCAAAAAAGGTGGAATCACCCACAAAGGCAAAGCTCTTTGTGTCCGGTTCAATATGCCATACCCCCTGCGCAATACCGATGCCCGCGCCCATGCAGAGACAGGTGTCGCACATGTCAAGAGGCGCTGCATTGCCTAAGGTGTAGCAGCCGATATCGCCGCAGTAAATGGTCTTCTGCCCCTTCATGGCTTTTTTCACTGCATAAAAGGATGCTCTGTGAGGACATCCCGCACACAGTACCGGCGGTCTTACGGGAAGTTCCGGGGGCTCCGGCAGTTTTTCCATGACCTCTTCTGATCGTTTTCCATCGATTCCTGTAAATGCTGTAATCGCTTTATCTATGATCTCCATGGAATTCTCTCCGGAGGCCGGCATATCTTTGGTAAGCTTTCCGCGGATCTTTACATTAAGCCCATATTTTCCGCAGACAAAGGTAAGGGCACGTTCAATGACCGGATCCAGCTCTTCAATACAGAGAACTTCATCCAGTCCGTCCAGAAATTGAAGAGCAAGCTTTTCCGGGAACGGAAACGGTGTAGCCACCCGCAGAATTCTCACATCTCTTCCGCGCAGGGAATCCAGTGTGTACATAAAGTTGACCCCCTGGGTCGCGATCCCTTTGCTGCCGGAGGATGCGATGATCCGATTGCGGCTGTACTCCGAAAATACATCTTTAAGCTCTGCGTTCCTTTTCTCGATCAGCGCATGGTTTTTGACCGAAAGCCTGGGGAAGATGACCCAGCGGGAAGAGTCCTTGACAAATCCCTCTGCTTTATTTACATAGTACTCCTCCGGATCTTTTACCTCTACGGTTTCGTATCCATGATCCACCCTTGTCGTTGCACGGAAAAAGACAGGCATTCCATATTTTTCAGAATAATCGAAAGCCTCCTGGATCATCTCGTAGGCTTCCGCCACAGAGGAGGGATCAAATACCGGTACTTTTGAAAACATGCCGAATGTACGGGTGTCCTGTTCTGTCTGGGAGGAGATAGGACCGGGATCATCCGCGACAAGGACGACCATTCCTCCTTTAACGCCTATATATTCCAGGCTCATCAGCGGATCTGACGCTACATTCAGGCCGACCTGTTTCATGGTCACCAGGGCCCGGGCTCCTGTATAGGCAGCGCCGGCAGCCACTTCCATTCCGGCTTTTTCATTGATGGACCATTCGACGTAGACATGGCCGGGATTTCTTCTGGCGATCGTTTCAAGGACTTCCGTGGACGGAGTACCGGGATAACCCGAAACCAGATCTACCCCTGCTGCCAGTGCCCCAAGTGCAATGGCCTCGTTTCCCATCAGGAATTCTTTATGCATAGAAAAGGAACCTCCTTTTTAATCGTAAAAATCGTTAACGCCAGTCAAAAGAAACTGTATAAACCGATTTTATTTACTTTATCACATTAATGCAGGAAATACAAATGGTTTTCTTTTCTGCACCGGTCAGGGCAGAAACATGGCCGCTGGGAAGGGCACGGGCTGAACGGATGATTCCCGCTTACGGCAGCTCTGTGATCAGACAGGAGAAAAATCGCTCTCCTGTCCGATGCGCGGCAGCAACGCACATCCCGCGAAAAAAATCCCCCGCAGAGAGGAAGTTCTCCGCGGGGGAATACCACGTGATATTGCGGGGTTTTAAGTGAGAAGACCGACAGCAGGATCATCCGGCGGTGCGGCTTCTTCTGTGAGAAGATCAGCTGCCGGACCATCCGGCGGCGTGGTTTTTTCTGAGAAAGCGGGGCCGTTGTAGGTCATGCAGAGCATGGTAAGATCATCAAATTGAGGCGCACCCCCTACAAATGTGTGGATGGATGCCGCAACGCCTTCCAGTATCTCCCGGGCTGTGCCGTTTTCAGTGCTCTGAAGTGCTGCAGTCATCCGGTCGGTACCGAAAAATTCTTCCTGCTCATTTTGCGCTTCAGGGACGCCGTCCGTATAGACAAACAGCTTGTCTCCGGGGTCCAGCCGGATCTCATATTCCCGGTACCGGACGCCCTCCATGCCGCCTACAACAAATCCGTGTTTATCTTTATACAGTTCAAAATGACCGTCCGCTCTTTTTAGCGCAGGATATTCATGACCTGCATTCGCAGCAGTCAGTTTTCCGGTTGAGATCTCCAGGACACCAAGCCAGACTGTTACGAACATCTCCTCCGGGTTTCTGGCGCAGATTTCATTATTGACTGCCTGCAGGATCCTGGCAGGGCTCTTTTCCCGCATGCCTACATAATGCATCAGGGTAACGGCTACCATCATAAACAGAGCCGCCGGAACACCTTTGCCGGATACGTCGCTGATGACAAGACAAAGATGATCTTCATCCATCATAAAGAAATCATACAGGTCCCCGCCGATCTCCTTGGCCGGTGTCATCGAAGCATAAAGATCAAATTCATTCCGCCCGGGAAAAGCGGGAAATTCCTTTATGAGGGCATTGGCCTGAATACGGGTCGCAAGCGAGAGCTCCGCGGATATTCTTTCTTCCTTTAAAGCCAGGCGCTGACGCTCTCTGGCGGCGATCATGTAATGGATCCCGAGAGAAATAACATAAAGAACCGCTGCGGCGGCAGGAAGCCAAAGTGGATGTGTGACAATTCCGAATTTATAGAGCAGAAGGCAGCCGGCAAAGCCGGTCACCATAATGCCCGCACAGGATGCGCCTCCCTGCTCTACCTTCAGGCGCATAAACAGGATACCTGCTGCCGCGCAGAGAATAAACAGTATGATGATCTGCGGCAGATCAGGTATTTCTTTTTTATAGTTGCCATCTATGAGGCTCTGGATCACATTCGCCTGAAACTCAACGCCGTACATAGGAAGAGCCTTGTCGATGGTCGTAAAGTAGGAATCCTGAAGGGCTGCCGCATAAGGACCGATCAGGACGATTTTCCCGTCCCAGTAGGAGGAGGGGACTCTTCCGTCCAGCAGGGCATTGACGGATACACCGTCATAATAGGTTTCCGGCCCCGCCGTATAGGGTACATAAAAATGTCCGCCTGCGTTTACGGATGGCTCCCGTATCTGTTTTCCCTTCTGTTCCAGGTACAGGCGTGCCGCCTCGTAGGCCATGGAATAGATCTTCTCTCCCTCCGCCGGTTCTATATAAAGAAGAGCGTGGCGGAGGATGCCGTCCTTGTCCAGCATGGCATTAATATGCCCCTGCACGGTACATTGCCGCAGTGCCTCATACGGGGAAAGGAAATCGATAATGGCCGATGTATTCGCAGATACGGCACGGCCGTCCTCCCAGGTGATCTCTTCACCAAATTCGGCTGCGCAGGCAGTTACGAAGTTGTCGAAGAGCCCGGCGGCGCTGGCCAGATAGGCATCTGCTGCCGGATCCTGAGAGGCTCCTGCAAATAGAACGTCGACAGCGACAACAGAAGGCATATGTTCCCGGTCTGATGCCAGAACACATAATGCGTCCGCCAGAACCTCCCGGGACCAGGGCCAGGAGCCCTGCTCCCTCAGAGCCTCCTCATCGATACCGATAATGACAATATCTGTGGATGCCGTGCCCGCATGCTGGTACAACGTATCCTGTGCCCATTTGTCCACCCGCCGCAGCACACCCGTACTGATCAGCAGTGTCACCAGCAGGGCAGCCGCCAGCATAAACAGGTATTTCTTTTTAATTTTCATCCGTGCTTCCTCAATTGATAGCATTTTCCGGAAAAGGCATCATGAAAAGGGCTTATTCCTCAATAAATACGGTCAGCGTTCCAAGATTCTCGGAAATCGTATAGTTGGAAGATTTCGTGCCGGCATCCCAGGAGATGGTATACGTATTCTTTTCGGAACCCTCATCCGTGATGGAACCGGTAGCCGTGACTGTTCCGTTATCATCACCGACAAATCCGGTGACGCTGGCTTCATCACATGTCAGAGGTTCTCCGTCATATTCTTTTTCTGCTGAACCGGTTGTAACTGTCAGTGTGGCAGGCGTAACGGTAAGCGTGCCCTTTACGGTGTCAACATTGAAACAGGATGTTACATCATTTCCGCCGCTGTCCGTGATCTGATAGGATGTTATGGTATTCGAACTGCTGCCGACATCCAGCTGCTCTCCTTCGATCGAATAACTGATATCAATATACATATCGTCGACATCACTCTTATCGATTATAATATCCTCATATCTGAAAGGATACCCCTGATAGGTACCTGTGCCGGATTTGGCCGTCAGCGTGATCTGGGGTTTTGTAACAGTCAGGGTGCCCAGTTCCTCCGAAATCTCGTAATTCTCCGGATTGACTCCGTCCCAGACGATCTCATAGGAATTCGTTTCCGATCCGGGATTCGTGATGCTTCCCGTGGCATGAACTGCCACATCCTCGCCCTCGATAAGACCTTCTATCCCTGCTTCATCTTTTGTCAGTTCCGTTCCATTATACTTTTTACT
>CACZPF010000332.1 GCA_902782975.1 uncultured Lachnospiraceae bacterium | reverse complement strand
GCACAGATGGCAGTGGCCGCGTGGACACCGAAAGCAGATACACCGTGGTCATAGGGAGAATTTTCCGGATCACAGGTATAAAAGAGCAGCTGCCAGGTCTGGCCGTTTATTTCCTGTGTATTTTCTCCTGTCAGATGGTAGGAGGTCCTCGCGTGCTCAAGCCAGGTGTCCAGATCAGACTGTGCTTTTTCCGCCGTTTTGTTTTCGCCGGTCAGAAGATAAAGCTCCGCATCATAAAGATCTGCCTCTTTGCCGTCACTGTTGGTATAGGAGGAAGGTTCGCCCGTGATAAAGGTGGCATAGTAAAGACCGTCTCCTGCAAGAATATCTTTATTCTCCAGTATTGTAAAATCAGAAAAAGGCTCCACTCCGAGAGTAAAACCGACCTGGGTCCAGGAAGTGTCCCAGGGGGTTCCGAGGCTGTCGGATGTGGGGCTTTTTTGCGCGGCATTTTTAATGAGACCTCCCGGAATCCCCCGAAATTCAAAGCCCAGAATTGCCAGCAGGACCAGACCGGCAAGGATAAACCATTTGTTTCGGATGATCCATGGACGTACATTTCTATTCATGTCTGTATTCTCTCCTCTTCAGATGGATCTATGCTTTTGTCGTTCCGCCATAGGCATAATGAACAGGCAGGCAGATCAGCGGCGGTTTGGTGGCCATGTTTTCCTGAAGGACAAATTCCACGCACATTTCTGCAATGTCTTCCACTGGCTGAACGATCGTGGAACATACATAATCCAGTTCCGGGAACACGCGGACTCCGTCATATCCGATCAGCTGTACATCTTCCGGAACATGAAACCCCAGCTGCTCCAGATAGGTTTTTATCCTGAAGGCGATCATATCGGTGGCACAGAAGATCCCGTCAAAGGCGAGCTTCTCATCCGAAACGTGGGCTTTCAGGAACTGGTAAAATTCTATTGGATCCGAATCATCATTAAGCAAAAGCATCTCGTAGGTAAGGCCGTGAAGAAGACAGCCGTTTTCAAATCCGGCCTTTCTTTTATTGGGTTCATTGGTAAGGGAAGAACCGGTCCGCATAAAAGCGACATGACGGCAGCCGAGCTCGGAGAGCTTTTCCGCCGCGATCTGGCCGCCTGCAAAATTGTCTGAAGCAATGCAGGGAATATGGGGTGAAAGGCTGCGGTCTATGGAAACGAAAGGCGTGCTTTCATCGACATGAAGAGTCGGATTGTAGGTAAGGCCGATGATCCCGTCGACCTGGTTGTTTTTTACAAGAGAAATATAATCCTGCTCCAGGTCGGGATTGGCCTCCGTACAGCAGAGCAGCATCCGGTAGTGCCGTCTGGTCAGAGACAGGTTCATATGGTGTGTCAGCTGTGCAAAAAACGGATTGGTCGTATTGGGAATAAGAAAGGCAATGGTATTGGTCCTGTTGGAGCGAAGCCCCTGGGCATAGGCGTTTACCTGATAGTTCAGCTTCTCTATGGCCGCTTCTACCTTAAGCCGGTAGGGCTCACGGACCGGAAGACCGTTTATGACCTTGGATACAGTGCCCAGAGCGACATCTGCTTCAAGAGCAACATCTTTCATGGTGGGTGCAGAACCTTTTTTTCTCATAGAAAAAACTCCTTCAATATGGTACGTATTTCTGGCTCTGATAGAAGTATATCATAATTAAAGGGACTGTACAAGCATTTGTTTCACACAAAAACACGAAACGTTTCATGAAGCACAAGTGCCTAAAAACCAGTGCTTTTATTTGTGAAATAGGGAAAAACTGGATTTCATAAGGCGGAAATTTTCTGTTTTTTGTTGACAACAAGGGAGTTGAAATGTATTTTATAAGCACAAAAAGATGTAACGTTTCATTGCGCGCGGAAACGAATGTCGGAAAGGAAGGTATTATGAGCAAGTCAAATTCTGCGATAGCTGTTACCGGGAAAAAACGGGCAGGCCATCATGTCAAAGATTACTGGCAGCTCTATCTTATGCTGCTCATTCCGGTAGTTCTGACGATCATCTACAAATATATCCCGATGTATGGAATACAGATCGCCTTTAGAGATTATAAAGCGACCCGGGGTATGTTCGGCAGTGAATTTGTCGGATTGAAATGGTTTGAGCGGTTTTTCCGGGCACCGAACTGCGTACGAATGATCCGCAATACGATCCTTCTAAGCCTGTTCAGCCTGCTCTGGAGTTTCCCCATACCGATCATCCTGGCTCTTATGATCAACCAGCTCCGTTTTCAGAAATTTAAACGGACGGTACAGACGGTTCTTTACGCGCCGCATTTCATATCCACCATGGTCGTATGTGGTATGCTTCGTGTCTTTCTGAGCCCCTCCGGCGGTCTCATCAACCTGATCGCAGGAACACAGATCGATTTCCTTTCGGAGGCTTCGGCATTCCGGACGATCTATATCGCTTCCGGGATATGGCAGGATGCCGGCTGGGGAATCATTGTGTACATGGCGACCCTGGCCAACATTGACATTTCTCATTATGAAGCTGCGAAGATCGACGGGGCTTCCATGTTCCAGAGAATTCGGTTTATCGATTTTCCGGAGCTGATCCCGCAGATCGTGCTGATGCTGATCATGAGTGCAGGAAACCTGATGAATGTAGGCTTTGAAAAGGTGTTCCTGCTGCAGACAGATCTGAACAAAGCGACCAGCGATGTTATTTCGGTTTACGTGTATCAGCAGGGTATTGAAAATGCCAAGTACAGTTACTCTACGGCAGTAGGTCTTTTCAACACAGTGGTTAACATTATCCTGCTGCTCATTGTAAACAGACTGGCCAAAAAGCTGTCTGAAGACGTAAGTTTTGTGTAAGGAGGTGGACCGGTCATGAGAAAAAAACAGGAAGGAACGCCAAGCGGTCTGTCTGACAGGACCAGTGATATTATTCTTGTTATTTTGTGTCTGTTTATTATGATACTGGTGGCCTATCCACTGTACTATGTGCTGGTAGCCTCTGTTTCCAATCCCTATGATGTTTATGCCGGAAAGACCTTTATCCTTCCCAGCCAGTTTACGATGGATGGATATAAAGCCGTATTTTCGGATAACAGTATTCTGATCGGTTACTGGAACAGCATCAAATATACCGTGATCGGGACCATCTTTTCCGTTGTGATGGTTTATCTGACGGCTTATCCCCTGAGCGTTAAAGAGCTCCCCGGACGGAAAGTGATCAGTATTTTCTTTATCATCACCATGTATTTCAGCGGCGGCCTGATCCCCACCTATCTGATCGTCAAGCAGACAGGCCTGATCAACAATATGTGGGCTCTGTTCCTGCCGGGCGGCGTAGCGGTAGGAAACATGATCATTGTACGCAACTACTTTGAACACAGCATACCGGGAGAAATGATCGAAGCAGCTGAGATCGATGGTGCTTCCAAGTGGAGAACATTTTATAAGATCGTCGTCCCGCTGTCCAAACCAATCATGGCCGTTATGGTCGTATTCAGTATGGTAGCCTACTGGAACGACTGGTTTACCGCATTGATCTATCTGACCGGCCAGAGCAAGGCACCCCTTCCTCTGGTGCTGCGGAATATCCTGATCAAGAGTTCTGCCAGCGCAAGCCAGGCGAGCACCATTTCCGGCGGCTATGCAGAACTGAACAAGCTGACGGAAATGATCAAATTCGGTTCTATTATTGTGGCGGCAGCGCCTATGCTCATCATCTATCCCTTCGTTCAGAAGTATTTTGAAAAGGGTATGATGGCAGGCGCAGTAAAGGGATGAGCTTCAGGTGACGTTTCAGAGGAATGAAAAGACAGTGATAGCAAAAATCTGACAGATTGATGGAAAAAGAAAGGATGGAAGATAATGAAGACCTGGAAAAAAACAGCAGCGATCGTGATGACGGCAGCCATGGCTGCGGCAGTGATGACGACAGGTGTTTTTGCAGAAGCTAACACCGATACTTCACAGACGGAATTTAACATCCTGGGCGGAATGAGCGCTCTCAGCAAAGGCTATGACGACAACGTAGTCCTGAACGAACTGCAGGAAAAAACCGGGATCAAGATCAACTGGGAGACCATGAGCGATTCTTTAAGTGAGCAGGTCAACATCCGTATTGCCGGAAACGAACTCCCGGATGCATTTATGGGCGTCGGCTTCAGCAACTATAATCTGACGACCTATGGCGAAGACGGGACCTTTATCGACCTTACCCCCTATCTTACAGAAGAATACATGCCGAATCTGGCAAAGATCCTGGAAGAACATCCGGAGATCCGAAGCGCCATCACCATGGACGACGGATGCATCTATGGTCTTCCCGCAGGGGAGCAGATGGGAACAGCCGGTATCGGAGCCGATGAGGATTACAGCATCTTCACGATTCCGCAGTTTTCCATGATCAATAAGGCATGGCTGGATGATCTGGGGCTTGAAGTTCCGACGACTCTGGACGAACTTCATGATGTGCTGACCGCTTTTAAAGAGAATGACATGAGCGCGAAATATTATGGAAACGAGGCTGGCACGACCATTCCCATGAGCACCGGATTTGATCAGTGGTGCTGGGGCCAGAATATTTTCTATGCAGGCTTTGGTTTTACCAACTGGCCGAATGATGTAATCAGCGACCTTGTACTGACACCGGACGGAACCGTAGATTTTATCTGTGATAATGATGAATATCGTGCGGCGGTTACCTATTTCCATGACTGGTATGCAGAAGGCCTGATGGATGTGGAAATGTTCTCCCAGAGTGATACCCAGCTGATCGCCAAGTGTTCCCAGGGCTATGTCGGTGTTTCCACCTGGTGGTACATCGAAGAGCTGATGGGTGAATATGCTTCGGATTATGTATTCCTCCCGGTTCTTGACGGTCCGGACGGAACCCATAATGTCACGGTGCGTACAGGCGGCGCTACCAACAGCGGCCAGCTTTCCATCACCAGCAAATGTGAGAGTCCGGCAAACCTTCTTAAGTTCTTTGATGAGTGGTACACCCCGGAAGTCGTTATGCAGCTGCAGTACGGCCCGATCGATGTATACTTTACCGGACAGGACGAAAACGGTGTATGGCTTTCCATTACAGAAGAGGAAGCAAAAGAAAAATTCAACAAAGGCGCGGGAGAACTGAAGGGCGAAAACGAAGTAGCCGGCCCGAAGCTTATTCTGAGCGATTATTACAGCACTACCTTTAAGATGGAAGACCGTGCCATCGAAAGACTGACCGATCTTTATGAATTCTGGATGCCTTATGTAGATAACGCCTGCGTTTATCCGATCGACTGTGTGTTCACCGCCGATGAACTGGATACGATCGATCTGTACAAGACCGATTTTGAAAATACGATTTCCGAGAACGAAGGTCTCTGGATCAAGAACGGCGGTCCCAGCGATGATGAATGGGAAGAGTATGTTGACACCCTGACCTACAGCTGCGGTATGGAAGATCTTCTGGAAGTATATCAGGATGCCTATGACCGGTATGTAGCAGCTGAATAACCGATAATCATGTCATAATAACAGGAACCTGAGAGCCGGGGCGCTTTTGTCCCGGCTTCTCCTGTACGATATACAGGAATACTGGAGAGAGCGATATGGCAAACGCTGATTTTTTTAAAAGCCTCACAAATCTTGCAGATGCAAGAAACTATGAAGAAAAGGCGGAAAAAAGAATTGCAGAAGAAGAGAGGCCTTCTTTTCATCTGTCATCCCGTACCGGATGGATGAACGATCCCAACGGATTCTCCCGCTATAAAGGGCAATATCACATGTTTTATCAGTACTACCCCTATCTGTCAGAATGGGGCCCGATGCATTGGGGCCATGCTGTCAGCAGTGATCTGCTGCACTGGGAATATCGGCCTGCCGTTCTGGCTCCGGATCAGGACTATGACAGGAAAGGCTGCTTTTCGGGAAGTGCCGTGGAACTGCCGGACGGAAGACATCTGTTAATGTATACAGGAGTTATGGAAAATCCATCAGAAGAAGTTGGAGCGCCGGAGATCCAGACACAGTGCCTGGCAATAGGAGACGGGTCGAATTATGAGAAATATTCCGGAAATCCGGTTCTTACAGAAAAGGATCTTCCGGAGGGAGCCAGCCCGAATGATTTCCGGGATCCGAAAATCATCCGGGCAAAGGATGGTTCCTACCGCTGCATCATAGGAAACCGTCCCGCGGACGGAAGCGGACAGATCCTGCTGTATGAGAGTCAGGATGCCATACACTGGACTTATAAAAAGATACTTGCGTCGAATGGCTGTCGTTTTGGACGTATGTGGGAATGTCCGGACTTTTTTGAACTGGATGGAAAATGGGTGCTTCTTACCAGCCCCCAGGATATGCTGCCGGAGGGATTTGAATATCATAATGGAAACGGAACCCTGTGCCTGATCGGGAACTTTGATGAAGAGACCGAGGACTTTTCAGAAGAAACACATCAGGCCATCGACTACGGAATTGATTTTTATGCGCCGCAGACGATCCTCACAGAGGACGGACGCCGGGTCATGATCGGCTGGATGCAGAACTGGGATACCTGTGGATTTTATACGAGAGAATATAAATGGTTTGGGCAGATGAGCCTGCCGCGGGAGCTATCGGTCCGTAACGGACGGCTCTATCAGGAACCGCTCCGGGAGCTTAAATCCCTTCGCAAGGACATGGTCTGCTATCGGGATGTTCTGGTAGAAGGCATTGTGAGGCTGGACGGAATAGAAGGCAGGCAGGCGGAGCTGGAGATAGATTTTACACCGGCAGTACCGGAAGCCTTTTATAAAAAATTCTCTATCCGTTTTGCCGAGAATGAGCAATATCATACAAAGGTCAGCTACAGGCCAAATGAATCCGTGCTGAAGATCGACCGGAAGTTTTCCGGTTCCCGAAGGGCGATCATTCACCAGCGCCGTTCAAAAGTAAAGACCGGCCCGGACGGGACTTTGAAGCTTCGGCTTATTCTGGACCGGTACAGCGTGGAAGTATTTGTCAATGACGGCGAACAAGTACTCTCGGCGTCCTTCTTCACGGATCCTGCAGCAAAGGGGATTTCATTCGTTTCCGAAGGACAATACCGGATGAATATCACCAAATGGACATTGTAGGGTATTATTCATAATTTCTTCAGTTTCTTCAGCATGGCGTATTTACTGGGCTATAGAGGCAGATATAAGAGATCTATCTTTCATACTTTCCTTTGCACGGCGCATTTACCGGGTTGCAAAGGTAGATATGAAAGACTTGTCTTTCACACGTGTTCAATACAGGCGGGAAATTATGCAGAAATGCATTTTTTCCTGCCTTTTTGTTTTCTTTGCCAAAGTCATTAAGTTAAGCATTCCTGCCGGGCTGTTTGATGGCAAAAGCTAAACTTAATGGCATGGAACCGCACCTGTCTTTTTATCCCGGAAGTTCTTCATCAAATCTTAATGTGATGCCTTATTGGAACTTAATCCCTTAAATGATATACTCAGGAGGAAATGGAGGCCTTCCATACAGTC
>CACZPF010000331.1 GCA_902782975.1 uncultured Lachnospiraceae bacterium | reverse complement strand
GGATGCGGGTCAGATCTGGAGGATGACGAAGGCGGTTTTCTGTCGGAGAACCTGCGCCAGATCCTGAGGGCAAAAATCAGGCCTGATACCCACTTTATTGTTATGACAGGAGGTTCTTACAGCTGGCAGCTGGAACCGGAGTATCTGGACGGTACTGAGAGTATTGATATCCACGAAAACCAGCGGCATCAGATCTGGGAATGCTCCGGCGCGGATGAGAACGGAAACCACGGGAAGATGAAACTTCTGGGGACGATCCCGGAAATTATGACGAAGTCGATGTCGGATCCTGCTGTTCTTCAGGCATTCATCGACTATGGAGTGACTCATTATCCTGCTGGTAAGTATGATCTTATCTGCTGGGATCATGGCGGCGGCCCTGCAGGAGGATATGCCCTGGACAATCTGGACGGCGAAGAACGGTCTTACATGACGCTGGGGAAAATTGTTCAGGCTGTAAAGGACAGCGCCGTAGTAAAGAATACGGAGTATAAAAAGTTCGATCTGATAGATTTTGATGCATGCATGATGGGAAATGCGGAGATCGTCGCAGCATTGTCACCGTACACCTGTTACTATGTGGGTTCTGCAGAGGTGGAGCCGCCTTATGGACAGGAGTATACCACATGGCTGAACAGGCTTTATGATGATCCTGACATGGATGGATACGCTCTGGGGAAGGAAATTGTAGATGCATTTTATGCATTTTACAGCCGGACAGGAGAAGAATGGTCCGGATCGAGGGCCATTCTGGCGGTAATTAATGTGCAGAATTTTCTGACCCGGCTGCTGCCGCGGCTCAATGAACTAACCGGGATCCTGCAGGAGGAGGCTTATGAGAAAGACACCGGGAGCGGCAGATATAACTTTTACGATGAAGTGATTACGGCTTTAAGCAGTATACTTTATTCGAAGGAAGGGGAAGGACTCATCGATCTGAAGGATTTTGCAGGCCGTGCAGGTGTCTGTCTGACAGAGACCGGTCACACATCCGGAACCGGTGATGATTTGAAAAACCGTTACACGGATGCTGCTGCCGCGTTGGTCCGGATACTGAACGATCAGGATTTTTCCGGAGATGACGTTATTTATTCAAGAGCAAGCGAGAGTATGGATAGTTATTCTGACTATCAGCTGCATCGGGACGGGGCCGGTGAACCGGTCTGGGTAAGCGGCGCTATCTCCCCGTGCGGTCTTAGTTTTCTTTTTGGAAGCGGTCTCGGAGGAGTTGTTCCCAAATATGTTGATGCTTTAAACAGTATCTGTGATCAGTTGGAGGAAGACGATCCGGTTCATGTATTCTTTGACAATCTGAAAAAGGCTTCCCTTGAATATGCGATCATTATGGATGCCGGCAGGACGGTTGCAGAGCTGTCGTCTTTCGGTGAGGCTGTCAGCTATGATACCGTTATGGACAAACTGTCAGGTCCAGGCAGCGGTATTGACGAACACATAGAACTGGGGAAGGCAGAAGGGCTGGATCAGGTTGAGGAATGGGTTGAACAGATCATAGAGCAGCATGCAGGAGAGGTGCTGAAGGAAGAGAATATATCCGTGGATGCGGTAAGAACCTTCGGAGAGTATGAATCTAAGGGCTATTGCATTTTAATTAAAGATACTTCTCTGGCGGTCGTGGACAGCGCAGCCCTTCAGATGACCGCCGGATATACAGATAAAGACGGCCGGGAGTGTATGCTTGAACTTGGCAGATTTCGTGGAACGCTTGCACCGGATATGGTTATACCGGAACTTAATGGCAGTGCAGATCCGCTCTCAGCTCCCTATCGTTCATCCTCGTGTTCTTTTAACGCCGATATACCTGAGCCGGAGTGGTATGAACTGTCTTATGGATCGGGCAGCAGCGTGATCACTTTGGATCAGGAAAATGAAAGAAACGGAAACTGGAGGATCCCTGTTAAGCTGATGCGGCGCGGCGTCACGGATCCGGAGCAGGCCGAATACGGTGCATTGGAAGTGGTGCGGGAAAGAGACGATACCCTCTCTATTCTCGGATATGAACAGTATGCCCGAAACCCTATTCCGACGATTCCCATTGAAAATGATTCCCTTGATGGTGCGAGTATTATTCTTCTTGGAAATCTTCTTTATGAGGAAGAAGGAGAGCAGACGGTGGATCTTTCCGAACCGATCGTCCTGACAGAGGAAGAGGACAGAGGGCTCTCCATTTCTTTAAAATCCCTCACTCAGATTCACGGCATAGACGCAAGCCGGATATCAGCCAAAGGGGAAGTAAATGACATATACTATCACAGTTATGACATTACGAAAAAACTCAGGGAAGCGGATCAGAGAGCAGAAGCAGGTGAATACCGGACCAGTCTGGCCTCTACCGGGATAACGGTCAGCATTTCTGATGCGACCTATGACGGCGAGGCACAGGAACCTGAAGTATCCGTGTGCTTCGGAACGCAGTTACTGAAGCCCGGAACAGATTTCAGTGTATTTTATTACAATAACACTGAACCTGGAGAAGCATATGCAGCAGTGTTTGGCATCGGCAGGTACTGCGGCATGATTATACAGCCGTTTACGATCAACTGAGTATACTCGTTTAACTCACGTTGTAAAGGAAGGTAAGAAAAATGAAAAAGACTGTACTGGTTATATATATCATGTTTTCTGTATTTCTGACATTCTCCGCATATGGGCAGACCACCGGCTCAGGCATGCAGGCGGAGAATCATACGACTTCAGAGGACCAGACGGCTGCCCGGACGATTCTTTTATGGGCAAGCGGCGCCCATATGGACTCACCATATGATGGTCCGATCGCAAGACGCCTTAACAAGATGATGGAAGAGGAGATACCTGATTCCGTTAACATGATCGTTCTGACCGGAGGAACCGAGGAGGGATGGTCCGAGGAGTTGTCTCTCGAAGGTGCGGATTCTGTCCGGACAGACTGCAACCAGGTGTGGAAGATGAAAGGTGCTCATGATGGTCAGAAAGGAGCACTGGTATTGCTGGAGGAGAACGGGATCCCGGGTGCGGAAAAAACGCCTATGTCAGATCCTGAGATGCTTCGGGCCTTTATTGATTATGGTGCCGAAAACTACCCGGCGGATAAATACGACCTGATCCTGTTCTCACACGGCGGCGGACCGGCTACAGGCTGGGGTATGGACGAAGTCTTTAAACGGGAAGACGGCAAGATGATCATGAGCACTTCGGAAATCTGCAGTGCGTTGAAAGTCAGTTCCGTGGAGCATTTCGATACTATTTGCTTTAACGCCTGCCTCATGGGAAGTGTGGAAGATGCAGTCATGTTTTCCCCGTACGCAGACACTCTGATCCTGTCCGAGGAGAATCTGCCAAGAGACGGGATCGAGTTTAACGGAATGATCGAACTTCTCCGGAAGGATCCCGGAATGGATAGTTTTTTATTAGGCAAACGGATAGCAGACGATACCATCGACACGTTTAATGGCAGCAACCTGGCGGAAACCCGAAATGCCACACTTTCGGTCATTCATACAAAAAACCTGCAGGAGCGTCTGGTACCGGAACTGACCGAGCTTGCGCAGATTTTGTACAGCGAGGCTGCGCAGGCAAAGGAAAACGGTGAATATACATTCTATGATGAGTTCCTCAGTATTCAGCGATGTGTTGAGTTCGGAACTTCTCATAGTCCCGGCTATCAGCTGTTTGACCTGGGAAATTTTGTTACAGCCCTGGGAATCGCAGAATCGGAATTTGATAGTTCATCGGATGCTGAAAACCTGACCAACGCTTATACGGACGTATCTGTAAAGATCATGAACATCCTGAACGACCGGGATGGAAGCGGAGATGATGTGATCTACTGCAGGGACACGGACAGCATGCATAAGGCCGTAGGCGCCGTATATTCGAGAGATGCGAAGGGAAATCTTGTAAATGACGATTCCGGCTATATGAAAACGTCCGGCCTGAGTATCTTTTTTGATATGGAGAAAACCTGGTATCCGGTAACCTATAGCGAAGTGATCAACGCGGCATCTGATCTGGGAGATATGGATGACGATGCTGTGAGTTTTCTTAAAAAATACAGGGATAGTACTCTGCTCTATGCTCTGATCCAGGGAACCGGAAAGGCTGTATATGAACTGCAGAATGAAAAATCGGAGGATATTACGCCGGCCGGCCTGCAGACAGTCTGGGAAAAACTTGGGATCGCAAAATGGGAGGATACGTATTCGACTGGCCTGATACCAAACTTAGGGCTGACAGATATCTGCGAGCTTGTCAGAATATCCGGATTTGATGTGGATTCCTGGCTGGAAAAGATTGCCGCACAGCAGGCGGCAGAGATGATGAAAGCAGACCAGATCAGCGTCCGGAGGAAAGAATCCTCGGATGAACAGGACACAGCCGGATGCTACCGTCTTATGTCCGAAAACCTTTCTGCCCGACAGATCAACGGTCTGTATATGCGGGTGCTGTTCAATGCGGATTATCCGTATAATCAAATGACGATGTATGATTATTCCGACCAGTATGTCCCATTCGGAGATAAATATCTTTACGGAGATATATCCGCGGATCTGCTGATGCCCGCTCTGTTTACAGGTGAGACCGGAGGTGATTTCTACCGTCTTGTCTACGGCAGCCGGAGCGCCCTGGAGATCGGCCTGTACGATGGTCAGTGGTTTGCGCTGAAAGACTCTTCCGGAGAACAATATCTTGTACAGGTTTATCGTGATTTTAATGATCCGCAGCGCGTTCAGGTGCCGGTTACATTTAGATTTGATGAAAAGTATGGTATAGGAGCTAACTCCGCTGGTTTACTGGAATTTGATTTTAAAGATGCGGATGAAGCCCCTGCAGCCGGTTTTGTTCCCCAGCGTGGAGATATGGAATTTGCAGAAGGATGTCAGCCGCTGGACCAGGAAATCTTTACCGGCAGCACGTTACAGACTAATGGCTACTTACACGCGGGTGACATGGGGGTCGGACTCAGTCCTGAGATCAGTTCGGATGGTTCGGAAACCGGGGGATTTTCTCTTGTCAGGATTCCGGTGAAGGGGTATGATCAGGTTAAAGATGTCCGTGCAGAATACTACCTTCAGGATATCTATGGCAATGAGCTGGTGCTCAATGACAAGATCACAGAGGCAGATCAGCAGCCATTGCTGAAAAATCTAGCCTATGCATCTGCTGTGGATGAACAGGGAACGGTCTCTGTCAAATATGGGGACACTGTACTGGAAGCTGATCGTGATTATATGATATATACCCGCAAGGATGAGATACTGATACAGGGGATCGGGGAATACGCCGGCAGCATCGTCCTTGGAATCATGGGTTAACATTACCGCAAGTTGGAATAAGCGGTCACAAAAGGAGGTGCTGAATAATGGGAAGTATTTTTAAAAGAAAACTTTTTCGGCAGGATATGATCCGTTGTGTACTGTGTAAGGACGCTCCCTGTACACAGGCATGCACGGAGATGGATCCTGCGGCGCTGCTTCGCAGCATCTGGTTTGACAATGAACTCAGCGCAGCTGCTGAACTGCCGGCACTCAATCCCTGTTCAGGATGTCCGGCACCCTGTGAGGATGCCTGTGTCCGTGCCCATGAGGTACCCATCCGAAAGCTGGTTACACGGCTCTGTGATGAGGTGAAGACGGAGCTGGATGTTCCCGCTCCGACTGATGAAAGCAGGCTCAGAACTGACCTGTGCGGAATTCCTCTGGAGAATCCGTTTCTGCTTTCTTCTTCTGTAGTTGCCAGTACCTACGACATGTGCGCCAGGGCGTTTGAGGCGGGATGGGCAGGAGCCAGTTTCAAGACCATCTGTCAGTTTGACATTCATGAGGCTTCCCCCAGGTTTTCTGCGATCACCGGTGACAATGGAAGCATCATCGGTCTTAAGAACATTGAACAGCTTTCAGACCACAGCGTGGAAGAGAACATGGAGATTTTCCGGCGCCTGAAAGAAAAATATCCGACAAAATTTATTCTGGCGTCCATGATGGGGCAGAATGAAGAAGAGTGGGAGAGTCTTGCGGGAAAGTGTGAAGAGAACGGGGCGGATGCGGTGGAATTGAATTTCTCCTGCCCGAACATGGCTGACGGCGGCCTGGGATCTGACATTGGCCAGGTTCCGGAACTGGTCGAACGGTTTACGGCCGCTGCCCGCAGGGGAACGAAGATCCCGGTTCTTGCCAAGCTTACGCCAAATACAGGAAATATGTCAGAGGCAGCGCAGGCAGCCCTTCGCGGCGGAGCCGACGGAATCTCTGCCATCAATACGATCAAGAGCATCATAGGCGTGAACCGGCATTCCTATGTATCATCACCGGCTGTTCATGGCATGTCTGCCTTGGGCGGTTACAGCGGCAATGCCGTGAAGCCGATCGCCCTGCGTTTTATCACTGAACTCGGACAGAATCCGGTGCTTGCCGGCATGCATCTTAGCGCGATGGGCGGCGTGGAAACCTGGGCGGATGCGCTTGAATTTATTCTGCTCGGTGCAGGCAGCATACAGGTCACTACTGCAGTGATGCAGTATGGCTATCGTATCATCGATGACCTGAAAAGCGGTCTGAATTATTATCTTGCGGAAAAAGGCTGCCGGAGCGTGAAGGAGCTGAAGGGTCTGGCGCTGGAAAATGTGAGCGCGACAACGGATGTGCTGGAGCGTGATACGTTTCTTTTTCCGCGTTTCCTTCGGAACGACTGTATTGGCTGCGGCCGATGTGCCATCTCGTGCGCCGACGGAGGCCACCAGGCGATCCGGATGACACCGGAACGCAAACCGGTCCTGGATGGGAAGAAATGTGTCGGCTGCCATCTCTGCGTCCTGGTATGTCCCATGCAGGCTGTTGTTCCGGCCAGGAAACGGATCAGGAAGCGTGAACATCGGACCGGTATCTGAAACAGGGAACAAGATAGAATAATTGTTTATTGAGAATAGGATATTTGTTGATAGAGAACAGGATATTTGTTAATAGAGGGCAGGATATTTGTTTAAAGAGGATGATAAAAACAATTTGTTGGATCCACATGCCTGTCATCCGTCCGCAGATGAGAGCCTGGTATGGCAGGAAGTAGAAACGGAGCACATTATTCAGGATGAATGGATCGATTTTCGGAAAACGGCTTACCGGTTTCCGGACGGACGTATCATTGAACCATTCTACAGTTATACCCGCAGGGATTATGTTGTGGTCGTGGCTCAGAATACGGAGGGGAAATATATATGTGTCCGGCAGTTCCGCCAGGGCATCCGGGAAGTCACAACCGAATTTCCGGCGGGCGGAATAGAATATAAGGACGGTACGCCAGGCAGCAGGTCGAATGCTTCGGCCATGGAAGAAGGACTGCAGGCGGCAAAGAGAGAGCTTCTGGAAGAGACGGGGTATGTTTCGGATGAGTGGACGCATCTTCTTACGGTTCCCTCCGGCGCTACGATCACAGATAATTATGCCTATATCTATTCTGCCGGAAACTGCAGGAGGGTCAGCAGTCAGGCACTGGATGATACGGAGTTTTTACATGTTTCAGAATATACTGCATCTGAAATTGAAGAAATGATCGCAGGCGGACGCTTTCAGCAGGCGGTGCATATCATGGGCTGGCTGCTGGAACAGCGGATGCTCAAAGACCGGGACAGCAGATTTCAGGGATCACTGTAGTACAGGATTATACAGAGATGTTCCAGGATACAGAAGGCTTTAAGAAATGACCGGAAGAAAGGACCGGAAGAACGGGATGATAAAGACAGAAGCAGAAACAGAGATGGATACAGAAAGAGAGATGGATATAAATACCCGGGAGTCTTCGGCCTTCAGCCGGGAAACAGGGATCGCACAGGTAAATGGTGTCAGCCTCCATTATGTAGCAGAAGGTGCGGGAAGACCGGTGATCCTGGTACACGGAAACGGCGGGAGCCACGAAGTGTTTGAACCCCTGATCAGGCAGCTTGCCGCGTCCGGATATCGTGTATACGCGCCGGATTCCCGGGGGCACGGTGCCAATGAGCCCCTGGCGGAATACCATTATGATGATATGGCAGAGGATATGTACCAGTTTATAAGGGAAATGGGGCTTGAAAAACCGGCCTTTTACGGGTTCAGCGACGGAGGAATTATCGGCCTGCTGCTCGGCATCAGCCATCCTGAAGTATTGGGAATTCTCGCCATCAGCGGAACAAATCTGACGCCGGAAGGGATCATTTCTTCCTTTATTTCGGAGAACACGGCCTTAAACGCTGCCTCACCGGATCCGCTGGTGACGCTGATGCTGGCGGAGCCGTCCATTGATCCGGAAGATTTAAAGAAGATCACGATTCCCGTCCTCGTCACCGCAGGAGAGCACGATCTGATTCTTCTCTCCGAGACGGAAAAGATCAGCGCATCTCTTCCGGATGCCGAGATGAAGATCGTCGAGGGAGAAGACCACGGAAGCTATATCGAAGGAAGCGAGATCATTGGCGGCCTTCTGATCGATTTTCTCCGCAGAAGATGGCAGAAGTAAAGCAATACAGATATTTTGCGTCTGATGACAGCAGCGAAGCAGCAAGGAGAACGACATATCAGGGAATACAGATCAGAATAAGAAAGAAATGAAAAGGATAAAAAAAAGCATCAAATTAAAAAGTTTAATCTGGATCGAATTTCTCCTGGCGGTTTTTACACTGATCATGTGCATTACGGGGTTCATTCTTTTTACGGATGCCCTGCTGGAGCAGTATTCTGAAGGGGCGTTCCGGACAGCAGATACGGCGGCGGATCTTTTTACAAAAGAGGAGCTGGACGATTATCTGGAAGATGGCGAGAAGGCAGATACTTACGCTAGAACGCTGGATGATCTGCAGTGGCTGTGTAATTCCTCGCAGTCAACCTTTATCTATATCATTCAGCCGGATGTATCTGATTATGGACATATCCATTTTATCTTTTCAGTGATCAATAAGAACATGGATTATCCCCTGTACCCCACGGGATATGTGAAAGAAACGACCAATGACGAATACCGTGAAAAATACCGGAACCTGTATGAGGGGAAATCCAGGCGGGAACTGGTGATACGCGACAAGGGATTTATAGAAACAGATCCACATATTACGGCCATGGTGCCTCTTTTGAACTCTTCCAATGAGGTGGACGCGATCCTCTGTGTGCAGTGGCAGATGGATGCCATGAACCATGCCAGGAGAACGTATATTCATATTCTGATCTTTATCATGGTCCTTCTTGCCGTTCTGGTGGGATGTCTGCTCTGCTGGAGGCTTAATCATACGCTGATCGATCCTGTAAAGCAGGTGACTGCCGAAGCCGCACGGTTTGCAGCAGAGAGTATTACGACTGGCAGCAGGCTGACAGATACCATTCATAACAGTGATGAGATCGGTCTTCTGGCAGAATCTGTTGACCGGATGGAGGAACAGATCGTACATTATGTCGAAAATCTGACAAGGATCACGGCAGAGAAGGAGCATATCGCGACAGAAATGTCTCTTGCCGCAAAGATTCAGGCGAATATGCTTCCCGATCAGTTCCCGGCATTTCCCTGGCGCAGGGAATTTGATATTTACGGAACTATGGATCCGGCCAAGGATGTCGGCGGTGACTTTTTTGATTTCTTTTTGGTTGACCAGGATCATCTTTGTATTGTTATTGCGGATGTTTCCGGGAAAGGGGTACCGGCGGCCTTGTACATGATGGCTTCCATGATCATTCTGAAGGATAACTGCAAGGCAGTGCGTTCACCGGCTGAGATTCTTTCGGATGTCAATACACTTATATGTTCGCATACGAATGAAGGAATGTTCCTTACGATCTGGCTTGGCATTCTGGAGATTTCTACCGGAAAGCTGAAGGCCGCAAATGCCGGGCATGAATATCCGGTTTTCAGGAATCCCGGCGGGAGGTTTGAAATTTTCCGGGACAAGCACGGGTTTGTGCTTGGCGGCATGGATGGAATCATCTACAAGGAATATGAGCTGACGCTGGAACCAGGTGCAAAGCTGTTTTTGTATACGGATGGTGTACCGGAAGCTGTGGACAGATCGGAGAAGATGTTCGGAATGGAACGGCTGGTGAACGCCCTGAATGAATATGCAGAGGAATCGCCGAAAGAGATTCTTCTGGGCGTCAAAAAGTCGGTAGAAGGATTTGTGCAGGATGCTGATCAGTTTGACGACCTCACCATGGTCTGCTTATCGTACCTCGGTCCCGGCGAACGATAACCGGAATCATGACACCGGAATCATAACACCGGAATAACAACACTCGAATCACAGCACCGGAATCACAGCATCAGAATAGAAAACATGCCAAAACCAATAACAGGACAGTTGCCTGAAGAGTCTGATTATGATAAAATAAAGACGGATCCGCCAAATTGGCGTTTACTGAAAAACTGCCTGAATAGGCTTTGTC
>CACZPF010000330.1 GCA_902782975.1 uncultured Lachnospiraceae bacterium | reverse complement strand
GGGAGCGGATCCGATGGTGCGCTATATTCCGGCTTCCGGAGCTCAGAATGAAAATAAGGCCGTGCCGGATTCCGGGAGAGCAGAGGGCACTTTGGGCGGGGCGGAAGTCCCGGGAGGAATCGGCGAGGAGGATATGGTAACACTGGTTCTTCCCTATATTCACAGTGCGCGGGAAGGGGTGCTGCGTCTCGGGGAACTGCTGACAAAATACGGGACCTACGAGATGAACGGAATCGCTTTTCAGGATGTGGATGAAATATGGTGGCTGGAGACGATCGGCGGCCATCACTGGATCGCAAAAAGAGTGCCCGATGATGCCTGTGTGCTGATGCCGAATCAGCTGGGAATCGATTCTTTCGACCTTAAAGATGCATATGGAGAACAGAAAAACCATCTTTGTTCTGAAGACCTGATAGATTTTATCCGTGATAACCATCTGGACATTTCCTGGCCGGTCGAGGAGAATTCCGACGTAAGAAGCATTATCGCAGACATATACGAAAAATCGCTGTCAGAAGATGATTCTGTGTTTCAGGATAGAGATGTAAACGGGATATTTCATGGCGTTTCGCAGATGATTAATCCACGTTATCTGTTTGGCAGTCATTCGGATGCAGATCACTGTTATAACACCCCGCGGGCCTGGTATATGGCAAGGTATTTCCAGCCGCATGAGAACTGGGACGGCCCGCGTGCTTTTTACAGACCGGATTCGGATAATCTGCCCTGGAGTATAGTGCCGGAAAAGAAGGTGACTGTGGAAGATGTAAAATACATTCTTTCCAGCCATTATCAGGGAACGCCCTACGATCCCTACGCAAATCACGGAGATGCCAGCCTTCGGGGAGCTTTCCGTCCCATCGGGATCAACCGCAACAACTTCCTTTCTCTGGTACAGATCAGGCCCTATCTGGCAGAAGAGATCCGCACGGTAGAATGGGTTGCCTTCGGGTCCAATGTATTTAACGCCTTTGTACCGTTCTATACAAATATTGATAAGACACCGGAGTATCTTGCCGGCACGACCGGGACAGTGACGACAGAAAGCTTTTACTGGGTGAACCGTATCATTGGTGCACTTGCCGACGCGAATTTTGGTGTCTGCATTCCGTTGATCGAGCGATATCAGATGGCTGTCGGGCGGCAGGGATATGAGATCCTGAACAGATACGATAAACTATATATGAAGGCTGAAAACAGGATGAAGGATGTGCCGGGGTGTGACGCCGGTTCGGAAGAGCCCGTTGCTTCTGCAGGAAAACTCAGAATTGCGGCAGAAGATACAGAAGATGCAGAAACGGCGGCCTTTCTGGAAAAAGCGAACCAGGAAATTGCGGACATGCTGAAAAAAGAGACCCAGGCGGTTCTGGACAAAGTGCTGTACGAGACAAGCAACCGGATGAAGAATGCCTATTCAAGAGCAGACGGCTGAAAAAAGAGAGAAAGAAACGGGCAGGTTATGAAATAAAGCATTTTTCGCATATCTTGTTGAACTTTCAGAAAATATAAAATATAATGAAACCGAAAGAGAGATGCCATAAACTCTTTCAAAATCGGTATGCTGCGGACGCTTTTTCCTGGCGTGTCACAAGGCAAAGCCTGTGAAATGAAGGTCTGACAGCATGGCTCTCAGAACAGTCTGGTGAATAAGAGGAGGAATTTTCCATGATGAGAAAACGGCTGCTTTTACTTACAACGATAGCCCTTACAACAAGTATCTGTGCCATCCCTGCGTCGGCAGAAGAGGCAGGAAGTACGGCATCATATATCGACGTAGTCGCGAGTTCGCTGGAACTTGATTCAGATAGCGACGGACCTCTCATAGCCTATCGCTACAATGATAAAAATAACTATGTTCTGATCGATACACAGGGGAATGTTCTTTCACAGGAGTACGGCTACATCAATTCAAATTATTCCGATGTACATGGATTGTATATTGTTGAGAGCGATACCGGGGTCCACGATGAGGGATGCATCGACAGTTCGGGAAATGTTGTGATCCCGCTGGAGTATGCGGATATTTCTGTGGTTTCTGACAGATGGATGTACGGAATCAAGCTGGTGCCAAGTACGGAAGAAGACCAGGATTATACCTATACTATCTACGGCAGAACCGAAAATACCAAAGAATATTACAGGATCGATACAGTGGACTTTTTCTTTGACAGGGAGAAAGTCGGCACCCTTAACCGCAGCGAATTCGGCAACAGTACCGTGACTGCCTACGGGGCCTATATTATGGTGACGAACCGTGCTGGCTACAGGGTATTTTATAACAATAAAATGGAAAAATCCCCTTATCAGCCTGAATACTCCGGAGAATTTGATTCTTCCTACAAAAACGGAACAACTACTTACATCCACTGCGGCTCCGGGGAAAAAGCCTTTGTACCGGAATTCACGGTTCCGCTGGAAGACCTTGGCAATCCCTATGTCTATGATAAAGCCGTTCTTTACGATGCACATGGCAATGTTGTCTTTAATGCCATGCAGAATTATGACAGTATCCGTTCTTTTAAAGGCGGATATGCTGTTGTACGTATGAACAGTAAGTCGGGCCTCATCGATCTGACAGGCAAAGAGGTCATCCCCGTTGAATATGATGATCTGGGATATTCTGAGGAAGAACCGCTTAAATATGGGTGCATCAGTGCGGTGAAGGATGGTAAATTCGGTTTTGTGGACGCAAATGGAAATGTGACCTGCGATTTTGTTTACAGCAATGATATTGTGAGAAACAGAGTAACGTTCGGTTCTGTCCAGAATCTTGACGGTACGATCATCGTGCTGAGCGGCCTGGCTGGCGAACTTCCGGAGCATTATGCAGAAGTGGATTTTCAAGGCTACCAGGGATCATATGCTTTTGTAGCAACAACAACAGAAGGTGAGAGAGGGATCGTAGATATCTACGGCAATACCCTGGTTCCTTTCAGCAGTGATTATACACAGCTTGATGTGAATGCGGAAGGGACGATCGCCATTGCCGGTTTTGGAAATTATCAGTGGCGGATCTATACACTCAGCCATGATGAAGTGCAGGCAGCTCCCGACGAAACGCAGGTGCCCGCTGTGTCGGAGGATGGAAGCTGGACCTGTACCAATGGTCATGCCGGGAATACCGGGAAATTCTGCTCCGAATGCGGAGAACCGAGACCGGAAATGCCGCAGGAAGCACTGACCTCCTGCCCCAATTGTAACTATGAATTCCCGGAAGGAACGAATCCTAAATTCTGTCCGGAATGCGGAACGAAGCTGACTGAGGGATAATTTTTCCGGACAAGGCAGCGAAAGGTGTCACTTTAAAACATGAGAAATTCAGGCACGTAGTGCCGGGAGAACCCTCGGGGCGGGAATTCCGAATGTTTTGAAGGGGTCGCGGATGGTAACTATATAAGATCCGGAAGCCGGCAGCAGGATATTCAGCTGCCGGCTTCTGACTGACGAAGGGAAG
>CACZPF010000329.1 GCA_902782975.1 uncultured Lachnospiraceae bacterium | reverse complement strand
GACTACTCCCACTCACAGATAAAACCAGTGACCGTATAATTTTTGTTATACGTATCATCCCATTGTCCATTGGAATAGATCTGTAAAGAGTCGCCGCTTCCGTTTGGTTCACCGGAACTCCACCAGGTTTCTTCAAAAGGTTCGCCTGTGAGCCATTTCCAGGATCGATTGGTCGTATAACCTCCCAGCCAGGCATTTACTCCGTATTCCTGTACCAGTGAGGAAGCTAATTCCTGCTCCTCTCCGGAATTGATCGAAGCGAGATGCCCGCACATATTCTCACAAAATTCGATAGCTTCCATCCAGGTAAAGGCATTCTCTTCTGTAGAACAGAATAGTCCATAGATATGATAATCGGAAGATTTAAGAAGCCGGATCGGGAGACGGCTTGTGTCCAGTTTATCCATATTGGGAAGTTCCTGTTCAATCAGTTCATCTACTTCATCGTAAGTAAACCAGCCATAGTCTTCTGATTCTTCCAGCCAGTCATTACCATCTACGATCGGAGTCCATCCTTCCATCGCTTCTTCCCCTGATGGCTCTTCATCTGATGGCTCTTCCGGATCATCAGGAACGAGCGGATAAAAAGGAAATACGGTCGGCTCCGGTCCGGCAGGAACAGCCGAAGGCGCGCCATCATTTGCAACCGAAATCATATACTGTCCGCTTCCATGGTTTGCAGCTTCAACCAGAAGATAATAGGTTCCTGTCTGAAAATCTCTTTCGATCGTTGTCGTTTTGCCTATATACTGTTCCTCCAGGATCTTTCTGGAAGAATCGTAGAGCACCACATGAAAACCATGGTTTGCAGGATTCAGGTTTTCCAGCACGGAAACAGTTACATTCCAGACGGCAGCATCGAGCGTGACAATATAATAATCGTAAAAGTCCTGTGTGCCTTCCGGAAGAGAATCGGAAATAAAATTGGCATTAAGTCTGGTGGAAAGGAACCCCCGGACACTTCTATCGTTCGGAATAAGCCCCATCGCCTCATCAAACGAATTGTTGGGTTCAGTTTCCGTAGTTGCCGCAGGGGTGAAATCCCCTTTTATTCTAAATGATCCGCAGCATTGTTTATCATAGGACTGTACGCGCACGTAATACTGCCCTGATGTAAGAAAATATGTGAAGGTTTCTGTTTTAGGAGACGCTGCTCCTTCTCCATAAAGAGTACAGTAATAGATCGTTTCCATGTCGCTGTCCAGAAGATAGACAAGATGCGAGGTTTCAAAAGATGTCTGTACTTTTAATTCCAGAAAACCGTTAGTGTCAAGATTTACAGGACAGTAAGCATACGTATTCTCCGGCAGATAATAATCCTTCCAGGTACCGTCAAGGGGAACACTTTCCTCTTCTATCTGTCGTGGAGAAACAGTACCGGCAGGCACACCTGCCATACCATAAACAGAAATAGAGAAAAAGACAGTCAGCAGACATAAAAAGATAATACTTCCGCCAGCAGGCAGCCATTTCTTTGTTCTCATAAAGATCTCCTTTTTAACTGGCCCCAGGTAATTGCGAAACTCTCCGCATCGATTGAATGGTATGAATCTCACCAGTAAGTTTCACAATTACCTGGAATTTCTGACACCGGGAACAGATCTCAGGTATTTTTTTCTCTGATCATCTTAAGATACTCTTTTATATTCCTCTCATACCCCAGATCACCAGGAATATAAAAATGCTCTCCCAGAATTTCCGAAGGAAGATATTGCTGCTCTACATAATGATTCGGATAATCATGGGCATATTTATATCCGATCCCGTGCCCCAGCTTCTCATGGCCGCCGTAGTGTGCGTCCTGGAGATGCGGCGGAACCGTAGTCCTTGTAGTGCGGACCGATTCCATGGCAGCAGAGATCGCATTGACCGCAGCATTGCTTTTTGGCGCACAGGCCAGGTAACTGGCAGCCTGGGCAAGGATGATCTGCGACTCCGGCATTCCCACCCGCTCGACCGCCTGTGCAGCCGATACAGCTACGGTAAGTGCCATGGGATCGGCATTTCCGATGTCCTCGGAAGCCAGGATCATCATACGCCGGGCTATAAACCTGACATCCTCTCCGCCGTACAGCATTTTCGCCAGATAATAGACGGCGGCGTCCGGATCGGACCCTCTCATACTTTTAATAAAGGCAGAGATGATATCATAATGATTATCTCCGTCCCGGTCGTACCTGATGGTACGTTTCTGGATACATTCAGAAGCTACTTCCAGCGTAATGTGGATGATCCCGTCCTCGCTCCTTGGAGTTGTCAGGATCCCCAGTTCGACTGCATTCAGGGCATTTCTCGCATCTCCCCCGGCAATGTCGGATAGAAAGTCAAGGGCATCCTCGTCGATAGCGGCGTGATAACTGCCCATTCCTTTTTCCCTGTCTGTAAAAGCCCGGAGAATAAGCGTCCGGATCTCTTCCTGTTTAAGAGGCATCAGTTCAAAAACGACAGAACGTGACAGAAGCGCCCCGTTTACCTCAAAATATGGATTCTCCGTCGTCGCACCGATCATTATCAGCGTTCCGTCTTCCACAAAAGGCAGCAGATAATCCTGCTGCCCCTTATTGAATCTGTGTATTTCATCAATAAACAGGATCGTCTTTTTCCCGTACATGCCAAGCTGATCCTGCGCCTTTTTAACAACTTCTTCCAGATCCTTTTTGCCGGCCACTGTAGCATTGACCTGCGTAAAGGACGCACTGGTGGTGTTGGCGATCACTTTCGCAAGCGTGGTCTTTCCCGTCCCCGGGGGACCGTAAAAAATAACAGAAGTCAGCTTGTCCGCCTTGATGGCACGGTACAGCAGTTTATCTTTCCCGATGATATGCTGCTGGCCCACGACTTCTTCCAAAGTCCTGGGCCGCAGACGGGAAGCCAGGGGAGATTCCCTGTCCAATGTTTTTGACTTGGCATATTCAAACAGATCCATTTGCTTTCTTCATAGCCTCATAATGCTTTTCGATCTCATCCATCACCGCGTCATGCCCAAGGATACTGACATCGAGATAAAGGTCATAATACTCCGGATCCTGCCATTCCTTTCCAATAAAACGATGGCAGAATTCGGTCTTGCGTTCATCATCCTTACGAAGAAATTTCTCGATCTCCTTATCGGTTTTAGACAGCTTTTTGCGTGCTTCCTCCATCCTGTACTGCCAGTCCGCATGAATATATACTCTGAGAACATTCGGAAATTCTTCCCGGTCCAGAATATAATTTGAACACCGGCCGATGATAATACAGGATTCTTTAAGAGCGACTTCCCTGATCGCCTTTGCCTGATAGGTGAAAAGATTTTCATCTGAAGTAAAATCTTTACTCTGGGGAGGAATCAGCTCTCCGGAATATACACCGGTTTTTCCGAAGATCGGCGGCTTTGCGCTGGTATACTCATCAACCCTCCCGAACAGACGCTCATGAATTCCGCTGTCATCTGAGGCCATGCGGATTATATCCTTATCATAGTAGGATATTCCAAGCTTTTCGTGAAGCTCCCAGCCGATCTTCCGGCCGCCGCTTCCATACTCTCTTGCTATGGTAATAACATAAGTATCCATAAACATCCTCCTTCCAATCAGAAATCAAAAAACATGATCTATTCTCCAAGATACGCTTTCTGGACTTTTTCGTCGTGCAGAAGGTCCTGGGAATTTCCTTCCATGGTCACTCTGCCTGTCTCAAGAACGTAGGCACGATTCGCGATGGAAAGTGCTTTTTTGGCATTTTGTTCTACAAGAAGTACGGTCGTTCCGCCTTCACTGACCTTCCGGATAATGTCAAAAATCTCATTTACAAAAATCGGAGACAGGCCCATGGAAGGCTCATCCATCAGGATCAGGGAAGGCTTGCTCATCAGCGCCCTCCCCATGGCCAGCATCTGCTGTTCGCCGCCGCTTAAGGTCCCGGCGATCTGGTTCTGCCGCTCCTTCAGCCTGGGGAACCGTCTGTAGACCGTCTCCAGCGAAGCCTCCACCTCTGCTTTGTCCGTACGGGTAAACGCGCCCATACGCAGATTCTGCAGAACCGACATATTGGAAAAGACCCTGCGTCCCTCCGGGACATGGGCGATCCCCATGCTCACGATCTTGTGGGGCGGCGTATGGGTGATGTTTTTTCCGTTATAAGTGATACTGCCTGTCTTGGAACGCAGCAGGCCAGTGATCGTATGAAGCGTCGTTGTCTTGCCGGCGCCATTGGCTCCGATCAGGGCCACGACTTCGCCCTCATTGACCTCAAAGGAAATCCCCTTGAGAGCCTGGATCATCCCGTAATACACCTGGATATCCCTGACTTCCAGCAATGCCATAACTTCCTCCTTCTGTTTGCCCGGCGCGATTATTCGCCCAGATAAGCCTTGATCACCTCCGGGTCGTGAAGGACCTCGGACGTATCTCCCTCCGTGAGAACCTTGCCGAAATTGAGCACGGTCAGCTTCTCACAGATCCCGGAGACCAGTTTCATGTCATGCTCGATCAGAAGGATCGTGATATGGAACTTATCCAGGACAAACCGGATCGTCTCCATCAGCTCTGCGGTCTCATTCGGATTCATGCCTGCCGCAGGCTCATCCAGCAGAAGAAGCTTGGGATCGGTGGCGAGAGCCCGGGCAATCTCCAGCTTGCGCTGTTTGCCATAGGGCAGGTTCGCCGCCAAAATGCCGGCTTCACCGCTCAGGTCAAAAACATCCAGCAGGGAGAGTGCCTTTTCATTCATTTCTTTCTCTGTTCTCCGGAAAGAAGGAAGCCTCAGGATACCGGATACCGTAGAGCAGTAATAATGATTGTGAAGCCCGACCTTTACGTTGTCGAGCACGCTCATCTGATGAAACAGACGGATATTCTGAAAGGTACGGGCCACCCCTGCCTTGTTGATCTCAATGGTCTTCCTGCCTGTTATGTCCTCTCCGTCCAGAAGTATCCTGCCCTCATCCGGCCTGTAGACACCGGTCAGCAGATTGAATGCGGTCGTCTTGCCTGCGCCGTTCGGTCCGATCAGTCCGTAAAGCTCTCCCTGTTCGATCTTTACATGAAAATCGTCCAAAGCCCGCAGGCCGCCGAACGAAATGCCGAGATTGTTGATTTCCAGTATTGCCATGTCAATGTCCTCCCCTGGATTTCCCGCCGAACAGGCCGCTCAGGTGACGCTCCCTCCACTCCAGAACCCTGGGAGCCCATGTAAAGATCATCATGGCGATCAGAATAATGGAATAGATCAGCATACGGTAAGTGGAAAGCCCCCGGAGCATCTCCGGCAGGACCGTCAGCACCACTGCCGCGATCATGGAGCCTCTTATATTCCCGATCCCCCCGAGCACGACAAAGACAAGTGCCAGGATGGATGTATTGTAG
>CACZPF010000328.1 GCA_902782975.1 uncultured Lachnospiraceae bacterium | reverse complement strand
TGCTGTCCTCCAGAAGAATAACGAAGACCTCCAGCAGAAGAATACAGGCCTTCAGGCAGATTACGAAGACCTCCAGCAGAAGAATACGGGCCTTCAGGCAGATAAAGAAGATCTTCAGCAGTTAAATGCGGAGCTTCAGAGAAAAATAGAGGCCCTGCTGGCTGACAAGGATCAGCTGAATAACCGGATAGAAGAACTGGAAAAAGATATTGATGAACTGATCAGCAATTAAGTGCCGGTTCACCGACAATTGAAATTTATTTTATCAGAATATATATGGCTGCTGCAAAAATACATGTGGTATTGAGCTGCAGCCATTTTATATATTTGTACCTGTATGACCCGCACAGGACGGGTCAGGAAAGAGGAATGCATGAAACAAATAGAACTTCTTTCGCCTGCGGGTTCTTATGAAGGGTTTATGGCTGCGGTCTCCTCCGGGGCGGATGCTGTGTACGCCGGGGGACCTGCTTTTGGAGCCAGAGCATATGCCGTC
This sequence comes from uncultured Lachnospiraceae bacterium, assembly GCA_902782975.1. Lineage (GTDB taxonomy): Bacteria > Bacillota > Clostridia > Lachnospirales > Lachnospiraceae > Blautia_A. The sequence continues at coordinate 5,053 of CACZPF010000328.1, read as the reverse complement.
AATTTCAGCAGAGAAGAACTGATCCAGGCGATACGGACCGCGCACGTACACGGTAAAAAACTGTATATGACGGTCAACACCCTGATGCGGGAACAGGAGATGACAGGACAGCTTTATGAATTTCTGGTGCCATATTATGAGGCAGGACTGGATGCTGTGCTGGTCCAGGATTTTGGCGTTCTTTCTTTTATCAGAGAGTATTTTCCGGATCTTCCGGTTCATGCCAGTACACAGATGACGGTCACCGGGCCGGAGGGAATGCGCTTTCTGAAGGAAAAGGGTCTTGTACGTGTTGTTCCGGCGAGGGAGCTTTCTCTTGCGGAAATCCAGGTGATGCACGAGACCTGTCCGGATATGGAAATCGAAACGTTCATTCATGGCGCCTTATGCTACTGTTATTCCGGCCGGTGCCTGATGAGCAGTATGCTGGGAGGACGTTCAGGCAACAGAGGCCGCTGCGCTCAGCCCTGCCGCCTTCCTTATCAGGCAGAGATCCAAAAGCAGAAGAGCGGCACCGCTTCCCTGCTCAGTCTCAAGGATCTGAATACACTGGAGATCCTCCCGGACATCCTGGAGGCAGGTGTTGTCTCTTTAAAAATTGAAGGCCGGATGAAAAAACCTTCCTATACGGCAGGTGTCACTTCTATTTATAGAAAATATCTGGATCTGTATCTTGAAAAAGGGAGAGAAGCTTATTGTCCTGATAAAACCGACCGGCAGATCCTTCGGGATCTTTTCAGCAGGGGAGGCAGCTGCGACGGGTATTATCGGGCGGAAAAAGGTCCCTTTATGATGGATTTCCACAATGATAAAAAGACAGGGGAAGTCGAAGATATACTCCCGCCCGCAATCACCCTTGGAATAGACGGTATTCTTAAGCTGATCCCTGGAGAAAAGGCCTGCCTCTGCGTAAAAGGACCCGATCTTTCTGTGGATGTATATGGAAGTGCTGTACAGGCTGCTGTTAAGCAGCCCATGGATGAAGCCCGTGTACGTGCCCAGATGGAAAAAATGGGGGGAACAGATTTTTACTGGAAATCGCTCAGGATCATCATCAAAGGAGATATTTTTATCCCTGTAAGAGAGCTGAATGAACTCAGAAGATCAGCCGTCGAAAAGATTTTTGACCAGCTGGCCGGAAGATTTCATCGAAAGAGGATCCTCCCGGATATCTACGACAGATCTGCCGGACAGCCTCTGGCGAACCCGGATACTTCAGAGTCCGCATCCTTGGGAGCATCTGCTGATGCAGGCAGTATTTCTGCTGCGGCGCCGCTCTATGTGTCCTGCGAGAGCAGCGACATTCTGAAGGAACTGATCAGGGAACCCGATATCGACGGATTTTACCTTCCGATGAATCTGATCCTTCAGCATCAGGATCTTCTCAGAACATCCGGAAAAGCGTATTATCTTGCCTTTCCAGCCATCACAAGGGGCAGTGTTCCGGAAAAATATCTTGAAAAAGCAGCCGCTCTTCTGGAGGAAGGACTTTCAGGATTTCTTGTCAGCGACCTGGAATCCTTCAGCATTCTGAAGCGCCGGGGTCTGCAGGCCTGTGTCATACTGGATTCTTCCATGTATGTCTGGAATAAACGGGCTGTGTCCTTCTGGAAGGAGGAAGGGATCCGACGTTTCACTCTGCCTCTCGAACTGAACGAAAAAGATCTGCGGAAGATCGCCTCAGATGCCTGTGAGCTGATCGTTTACGGAAGAGCTCCTCTCATGATCTCAGCCCAGTGTATTAATAAAAATGTCTTCCACTGCACAAAAAAAGAAGAACCGCTGAGACTGAAAGACCGGAAAAAAACTGTTTTTCCTGTCAAAAACTACTGCCAGCCCTGGAAACCGGAAAATACAGCGGGCGGGAATTCCTGTTATAATATCATCTACAACAGCGTGCCCACAAGTCTTCTGTCAGAATATCAGGCGGCGGCAGGGCTTGGCTGCGGGGCTTTTCGCCTCTGTTTTACAACAGAAACACCCGGTGAAGCGGTTTCGGTCTGCAGGGAATTTGCTGCTGTGTACCGCCGCGGATGCCGTCCGGCACCGGAATCTGATTTCACAAGGGGTCATTTTAAACGGGGAGCAGAGTGAGTTTCCATGATCAACGTAATTGTCGAATTTTCAAAATATATCATCCTCTCTCTGATGGTGGTCTATACCTTCTACTGTTTTGTTCTGGTATGGCGTTCGGATGAGAATGTAAAAAGAAGCTCTCTGTGGAAACAGGTACTGCTGATCTTTTTTATGGATTCCACGGCTTTTGTCGTACTGTATCTCAAAAGCCGCGATATCCGGATCATCCTGTTTTATGCAGTAATGATGGCTTATTTTATCAGCATACAGCTGCTTTATCATCTGTTCTATAAGCGGGCGTCCTACCTTATGCTCAATCATATGTGCATGCTGCTGAGCATCGGATTTATCATGCTTTGCCGGCTGGATCTTTCATCCGCCATCAGACAGCTGCAGATCGCTGCCGCCTCCAGTGCTGTATCCCTTATTGTACCGGTCATCATCCGGAAGATGAAATTTCTCCGGCTGCTCACCTGGTTCTATGCAGGGATCGGAGTCCTTCTTCTGGGAGCAGTACTGGTCCTGGCAAGAACCAGCTACGGAGCCAAGCTTTCCCTTCTTGGGATCCAGCCTTCCGAGGTCATTAAGATCACCTTTGTGTTTTTCATGGCCGCCCTCCTGTACCGGAACAATTCATTCAAAAGAGTGGCGGCCGGCAGTGTAGTGGCAGCACTTCACGTGGGGATCCTTGTGGTATCCAGAGACCTTGGCAGTGCACTGATCTTTTTTGTCACCTACCTGGTCATGATCTATGTATCGACAAGGAAAGTACGTTATATCGCCCTGGGTCTTGCGGCAGGCGCCGGTGCATCGGTCGTCGCATATCATCTTTTCGGCCATGTCCGTCAGAGAGTCAGCGCATGGCGGGACCCGATGGCCGTCTATGAAAATGAGGGCTATCAGATCGTACAGTCCTTGTTTGCAATCGGTACCGGCGGCTGGTTTGGGATGGGACTTTTTCAGGGAGCGCCGGAAAAGATCCCCATTGTCAAAAACGATTTTATTTTCAGCGCGATCTGTGAGGAGCTTGGAGGAATTTTTGCCATCTGCCTGATCCTCGTATGTATGAACTTTTTCCTTATGATCTGCAGTATTTCCCTGCAGATCAAGAACCCGTTCTATAAACTGATCGCCCTGGGGCTCGGCACGGAATATGCGTTTCAGGTGTTTCTCACGATCGGCGGCGTAACCAAGTTCATCCCGCTTACAGGGATCACACTGCCGCTGGTCAGCTACGGCGGCACTTCTGTCATGAGTACGATCATTATGCTGGCGATCATCCAGGGCCTTTATATTCTCCGGGAAGATGAGGATGAAGAAATTGAGAGATTACGAAAAGAAGCTGAGAAAAGAGCAGAAGAGAGAAGAGGAGAGGCGGGAGAAGGCCAGATCTAAGATCCGCCGGAAGCGCAACCGTGAATATGCCATTGTTGCCGGATTTTTTGTGCTGATTTTTCTGTCTCTGATCGGTTATCTTGTCTATTTCAATACCCGGGTCAGCGACAGTTTTATCAACAGTCCCTACAATACAAGGCAGGATACTTTTTCTGACCGGGTCGTGCGGGGAAAGATCCTTTCATCAGATGGACAGATCCTTGCCCAGACAAATGTGGCGGAAGATGGAACAGAAGAGAGGATTTACCCGTATTCCAATATGTTTGCCCACGTTGTCGGATTTGACAGCAATGGCAAGAGCGGCCTGGAATCAGAAGCAAACTTTCAACTGCTGACTTCTCATCAGTTTTTCATAGATCAGATGATGAATGAATTCCGGAACCGCAAAAATCAGGGAGATACTGTCGTAACCAGCCTTTCCGCCGGGCTGCAGTCTGTCGCCTACTATGCCCTTGGGGACAGGCGTGGTGCCATCATAGCCATTGAGCCTTCAACCGGGAGGATTCTTCTGGAAGTCAGCAAACCGGATTTTGATCCAAATACGATCCGGTATAACTGGGACAGCATCATCAGTGACGAAAATAACAGCAGTCTTCTTAACCGGGCTACAAACGGTGCTTATCCGCCGGGGTCCACTTTTAAGATCGTGACCGCTCTTGACTACTACCGTAAAAAGGGTACCCTGGATGGCTTTCAGTATCTGTGTGAAGGAACCGTCACGCGGGATGATTATACGATCCGCTGCTATAACAGTACCGTTCACGGGCAGGAGGATCTTTCCAGGGCTTTTGCCAGTTCCTGCAACTGTGCTTTTGCCGAGATGGGGCTGGAGATCGGTGCCTCTTCTTTAAGGAGTACGGCACAGGATCTTCTGTTCAATAAAAAGCTGCCGCTTGATTCCTACAAAATGAGCACATTTACTCTTGGCGCTTCAGATCCCGCACCGCTTATCATGCAGACTGCAATCGGGCAGGGCAATACACTTGTATCGCCGGCACACATGGCTCTGATCACATGCGCCATCGCGAATGATGGTGTTCTGATGAAACCGGGGCTGATCGACCGGATCGAGACATGTGACGGTGAAGTGATCAGTACGGCCAGAAAGGCGGAATATCAGAGGATCATGACCAGTGAAGAGGCCTCCGTTCTTTCCGGCCTGATGGAAAATGTTGTCCTTTCCGGTACAGGATACGGACTATACGGCCGTGGATATCAGGCTGCGGGAAAGACAGGATCTGCTGAGTATGACGAATATGGATCCAGTCATTCCTGGTTTACCGGATACGCTGTAAAGGAGGACGGGACGTCGATCGCGGCTGCCATCATTGTCGAGGGCGGCGGCACCGGAAGCGAGACGGCCGTTCCCATCGCGGCTCAGATCTTTGATTTCTGGTATTATAACTGAATAACAATAGCAAAGGCCCTCTCCATGTTTTCCTTTTTTAAGGTTGCTATTGCCTCAAAAAAGTTGTATACTATACCCAGTCTTTTCAAAAGCACGCAGTACAGGAGGATTTGCATATGATCGAAGCAACCAGCTGTGGCGGCGTGGTAATTCATCGAGGTAAGATATTAACAT
>CACZPF010000327.1 GCA_902782975.1 uncultured Lachnospiraceae bacterium | reverse complement strand
TACTTAATGCCCAGATAGCTCAGTTGGTAGAGCAGAGGACTGAAAATCCTCGTGTCGTTGGTTCGATTCCGACTCTGGGCATCTTTTTTTTGTAAATCTCTCTATGTGAAAAGGGGACATATAAGAACAGCACCGTATCAATTGGATACGGTGTTATTTTTATATGTCCCCTTTTCTAACAAATAACACATGGTTCACAATATCATTTGCTTTTTATTTTATGTTCCAATATAATGAAAAAAAGTCTGGCAGTCAGAAGTAAAAAGATTCGGAAAAGTTCTTTTGGTTTTTAGTCCGGGAGGTAGTAATATGACAACGAAATGCAGACGTTTACTGGAACTGATGATCATATCCTTTTGTTTTCTGGGCGTCTTTCTCCTGTTATGTTTTTCCGTACAGGCGGAAAGTGAAAATCTGATCCATGATGAGACAGTTTTGGCTTTTCATGAGTGGGACGACGGTTTGTCTGACTGGCAGAATGGGAGATCTGATTTTTATACCTTAAGAACGGAAGCAGAAAAATCGGGCATGATTTCGGATGGCAGGGTGAGTATTGTATATGACACGATCTACCTTGATGAAGAGGGGATTTCTGCCGGTCAGATGATCAGACTCAGTGGTGAGTTTGCCTATTTTCCGAATGACGGAAAGAACTGGGCCTATATGGGACTAAATTTCTGTACGGATAATCATGAGGATCTGGAAGATTATACAAGTGAGATGATTACATCGACAAAAGAGACAGGTTCTGAATTTCGGGAGATAGTAGAGCGGATCCCGATAAATACAGGTTATATTAGAATATATTTTGTTATTAATAAGGCAGGAGAGTCGGAGCATTTTTATTTTCGAAATATTAAACTGGAGTCTGTTGAGGGAATGCAGACTGAACCTTCTGAAAACATAAATGATCCGGCAGAAAGTAGTTTTGATAGTTTTGAAGATCCTGAGAAGGATCAGAGGGAAATGTATTCAGATGATGATGAATCGAAGGATGCAGATCCGGATGGAGAGCCACTTGGGCGTGACGAGATAGATGTCTCTGGATATGCTTTTCTTAATACGCAGGGCTATTATGTACTCACCATGGAAGATTACTGGCAGAACGGTACCCTGTGGATCAGGAATCCGCAGAAGAAAAATAATTTTACCATTGATTTTGACTTTTATACAGGAAGTGGGGAAATTGACGGTGCGGACGGTATCTGCCTGCTGTTTTATGTAGATAGGGATACCGTATCTGGTGAAGGCGGAGGTGCTGATCTGTTTCCTGCATCTTCTGGTTATGGGGTGGAGATCGATACGCATTGTAATCTTGAACTTGGGGATACGAATATAAATCACTTTGCGATCCTTAAGGATAATCCGTCTAATCATCTCTCTACAGCGGATGCATCTGTTTTTACAGAGGACGGACATTTTCATCATATGCGGGTCGAGGTTGAGGATGGGATCTGCTTTGTTTATGTAGATGGCAGCCGGATGATGGGAATCGGCGGAATTACTCCGACAGGGAATTACGATATCGGTATTCATGCAGTGACAGGAGATAGTTATAATCTACATGTTGTAAAGAATATTGTTGTAAACTGGAGTGGAAAGGCGCAGGAGGAGATGCAGGAGGAGATGAATGTTCCGGAGACGGCGGACACACCGACACCGGTGCCTACCATCACATCGGCTCCGATCCAGACACCGGTGCCTACGATCACATCGATACCTGTTTCCGAACAGATTCCGCCTTCAAATAGAGAAGGCATGTATGTTTTTAAGGATCGGAACGGGAAGGAATATACCGTTCCTGAAAGCAGCTTTGCATCTTATGTGGTTGACTTTGTCCCGGGGGATCCCTGGACGAACGATGAGATTTGTAAAGATCCGAATCAGGCACTTGGATTACCGGATTTCGTTTCTGATTCATCAGATGCGAGAACCAATGTAACGATCGGATATGATGGTGTGATCATACTGGGGTTTGACGTAGGAATCTGTGACGGTCCGGGTCCGGATGTTTATGTTTTTGAAGTGGGTGGCGGTGTAGAAGCCACACAGGTAGAACTCAGCAATGATCTGGTAACCTGGTATGATGTTGGAAAGACAGAGGGAAGCACAGATTCTCTGGATATCGAGGGAAAAGTTCCGGAAGGTCAGAGTTTTCAGTATGTACGTCTGAGAGATGTCGGGCATCAGATAAGTGAATGGCCGGGAGCAGATATTGATGCTGTCTGCGGGTTGAATACAAGAGAGATTCAGCCGTCACCTGATCCTCTTCCGGCAGATACGTCTGCACCGGCAGAGATATCAGAACCTGCGTGGTCTGGAACGCCCCGGATGAGAGAAGACAGCACTGCCGATTTTGGCGGGAACACGTATGCTTTTTATGAAGATGAAAAGTATATGTCCTGGTCGGATGCAAAAGCCTTCTGTGAACAGAAGGGAGGTCATCTGGCTACGATCAACTCTCCTGAAGAACAGGCTTTTCTTAAAAATACATATCCCGGTACGGCAGGCTGGATCGGAGGTTACAGGGATGGAGAAACCTGGATGTGGGTAACCGGAGAGAGTTTTGAATTCACGAGCTGGAAAGTCGATGAGCCAAACAACAGCGGAGGGAATGAACGGTGCCTTCATCTATATACTGAAATGAATTGGAATGATCTTCCGAACGAGGATAAAGTATATCACAGTGGTTTTTACTGTGAATGGGAGAATTCCGGGAACGGAAGAACAACAGATTCTATGATGGATAAAACAGATGAGCAGGAAAGATCGGCAGAAAATCCGGAAACAAAGGATGAGGAAGCGGCTTTTTCTGATGATTCCGTACAGAGGAACAGCCTTTATCGAGATCCTGCGAAGTATACGACTTCGGAAACTGCTGCACTTTCCGATACGCAGTGGATCACTTACGATATTTTACATGGCACACCTCCGTCCGGGGTCGAACGACTTGATGAATTCGAAGAAGTGACAGGAGGATGGAAGGCTTATATTATTTCGGATCCGGAAAATCAGTTTGATGCCGCGATGGAAATGTTCCTGAATGTACAGATCGATGGAACAGCAGACAATGCTGTGCTGGATTTTGACTGGGATTATAATTACATATGGTCACTGGGCGAGGGGGCTGAGGATAACAATCCCGACTCGGTTTTTTCGGGGAGCTTTGAAGGAGGAGAAATATCCGCTCTGGGCGAGGGCAGTGTTCAGATGAGCTGTTTCTATTATGCGAATGGTCATGAATACGGCATCGGAACGATCATGTGGCCGGATGGGATAACCGGTGAAGTGATGCTTATGAGACCGTAAAGAATCCGTATTATAGTCAATGACAGATAAGACTTGTCGTTTACTATAAAATGTTGCAATTCACCGCATGTCCGGAAAAAATGGATTGGAATTCCGAATGATTTAAGAGGCCGTGAATAGACGGCCGGCATCTGTATAGTCAGATATAAACAGCTGAAAGGCATGTGTTAATAGATGAGTAATATTAATATCTGATAATCTGAAAATTAGTGTAAAAATAAGGAAAAATGGATGGGTGAGACCATGAGGACGTTTCTGTCCCCATGGTCTCATTTACACATGAGCGGTGCTTCCGCGGACTTTAAGGATAGGATGATAGATCTGATGAATGGATTCCTGATTTCCGCCCAGTGATTTCCGGACAGTGTCCACGATACAGTCAGCGACAGCTTCCATTGGCTGGGCAATGGTCGTGAGAGGCGGATCCATGATGTCTGAGTAGGGAATATCATCGACCCCCACAATGGATAAGTTTTCCGGGATAGACAGATGATATGCCTTGCTGCTTTTGTACAGACCATAGGCGATCAGGTCGTTAAAGGCAAATATAGCCGTGGCATTCTGTCCCAGAAGATAGGAGAGAGATTCCGAACCGCTTTCAATGGAGAACTGTCCATGATAGATCATGTCTGGATCCGGGGTAAGGTCAAATTCTTTCAGAGCTTTTTTATATCCTTCGTATCTGAGTTTTGTGACATCAAGTCTCGCGTTTCCGGTGGAGCAGCCGATACGCCGGTGTCCCAGGGAGAGAAGGTGTCTGGTGGCAAGATAGCCGATCTGTACCTGATCAACCTCAATGGTGGAAAGATTGCTGATATTAAAAACATCACGTCCATAAGAGATAATGGGAACGTCCAGTTCCCGAACAATATTGGCACAGTTGATAACATCTTCTTCTTTTTCAAAATCCAGCTGGGTGATAACGATGGCATCTACTCTTCTGTCGGCAAAAGCACGAAGATACTTTTTTGTGAGAGAAGGATCATAGTCTGTATTGCCGGTAATGACCAGGATACCAAGGTCGATGAGCTTCAGACGGATCCTGCGGACCAGGTTTGCCATAAAAGGGTTTGTGGAATCAGGTATCAAAAGGCCTACGGTATTGGTCGTGCTTTTTACGAGGCTGATGGCAAGCTGATTGGGTCGGTAATTAAGCTCTTTAATTGCCTTATATACTTTTTCTTTTGTCTCATGTGAGATGGATACAGGTTTTTGATTAATGATGAGGGAAACGGTTGCCGGTGAGACTCCTGAAGCTCTGGCAACATCTTTTATTGTGGTACGCATATTTTTTTTCCTTAATCAATATTTCTGTCTGAATTTTTCTTAAAATACTATACCGTACTATACCGGAAAATTGAATGATCATCAATAAAAAAAGAGAGTACATGGTGGATATTTAGATTAAACCGTTTTAACAGTAAAAAATCAAGGCGGAATTATATATAAAAAATTATCAGAAAAACTGGAAATAATAACCAAATATTTAAATTATCAAGGAATTCTATTGACATTATGACGACTCAAATGGTATAGTTCAAGCATGAGAACGCGAGATTTATTTTTTTTAGGTTATTAAAACGTTTTAATAACCTGTACCTATTTACCTTTCACAATTTAAGGAGGATACAACAATGATGAAGAAAGCGCTCACTGTAATTCTTGCAGCAGCTATGCTTGCCGGCCTTGGCACAGGAACACTTGTGCATGCAGAAGAAGAGCCCGTGACCATTACCTTCGGTTTCTGGGGAGACGACGCAGAAGCGTCCATGAAGATGGATCTGGCAAATAAGTATATGGAAGACCATCCAAATGTAACGATCGAGATGGAATACTGCAACGGCGCAGACTATCTGACCAAGTTCCAGACATGGCTTTCCTCAGGAGAAGCACCGGATGTGTTTGGAATTGCCAACGACCATCTGGTAATTGCTCAGCAGAGTGAGATTTTTGAAGATCTGGCTCCTTATGTAGAAAAAGACGGACTGGCAGATCTCTGGGATTACGAAGCATGTAAAGCTGCTTACACCATCGGCAATGGACGTATGGTAGCTGTTCCGTTTGTCAATAAGACATTTGCGATTGCTTATAATAAAGATCTTTTTGATCAGGCAGGCGTAGCATATCCGACAGCTGACTGGACAGAGGAAGACATGCTTGCAGCAGCAGAAGCAATTACAGCCCTTGGCGATGATATTTATGGCCTTCGCTGGGGCGTACGTGTTCCGGAATTCTACAGAGGTCTTTATGGACAGCTGTACTATGATCCCGAGACATTTAAGATGAACATTGCCGAGAATCCCGGATTTAAGGCAGCAGTTTCTTTCTTTGCTGATACGATCAAGAATGGTCTTGCTCCTGATGAGACTTCCGGTGCTATTGCCACCGGCGGATTTGAAACCGGCAAGTTTGGCATGGCTCTCAGCGCTACATGGGATATCGCGGTGTATAATGCGATCGGCGATTCCTTTGCATGGGATGTAGTTACCCTTCCTAACAGTACCGAGTTCGGAACTCGTTGGAGCTCCACTCTTCGTGCAAACGGCTGGTGCATGAACGAGAGTGCGGAAAATAAGGAAGTCTGCTGGGATTTCATTAAGTATCTCTCCACGACAGAGGAATCTGCTATTGGTGCTTCCGCCATTGGTATTCCGGTTCTTAAATCCTATCTTGAGAGTGAAGCTTATATGAATACATTTACAGGCACACCTTACGACAAGAATGTGTATATCGATATGATCAACGGCAGTGTAGGGCTGTATAACCTGGGTGCATTTGCAGAAGTAAATGACACGGCAAAGACTGATTATGAACTTGTTCTTGCTGATTCCATGACGATTGATGAGATGATGGAAGATGTAGAAACAAGAGGCGCAGATATTTTTGCTTCTTATGGTTATTGATTTTCTCTAGCTTAAAGATCCGGGGATTTTACATTTGAGATTATTATCATTAACAATTCGATGAACGACGGGTGCTGTTATATCGTTGAATATGATTCAGGATCTATATCATTTGAAAAAGGCTGCAGATTCCGGCAGCCTTTTTCTTTTAAAGGTGCTGGATCTTATGATGAGAATTGGAGGATGTGCATGCAGACAAAAAAGAAAAAGAGGAAGAATAAGGATACCAGGTACTTCTGGCTGTTTATCCTTCCCTGGGTGATTGGGTTTCTTTCTTTTACCTTGTTTCCTATGGTCTATTCCTTTGTTGTTTCGTTTACCAACTGGAATGGGCAGAATATGAGGGACTTTATCGGATTAAAAAACTTTATCCAGATTTTCACAAAGGACAGGACCTTCTGGTCTTCTCTTAAAATCACTTTTAAATATATACTGATCTCTGTACCGCTGAATACGGTATTTGCCATTTTTCTGGCGGTTCTTCTTAATAAGCATCTTCCGGGAAGAAATTTATTCCGCGGTATTTTCTATCTTCCGACGATCTGCTCCGGTGTTGCTATGTATATCACCTGGGCATATCTGCTGAACGGGACGAACGGGTATGTGAATGTACTTCTTGGCTTTCTGGGGGTTGAAGGGCATAACTGGCTTGGAGATGTAAAAACAGCACTTCCCTCCATTTTGTTCATGGAAATGTTTAATATTGGAACAGCCATGACAATTGTTCTGGCCGGTCTTCAGGATGTCCCGACGGATTATTATGAAGCTGCAAGGCTGGACGGGGCATCATCTTTCCAGCAGTTTTTTCAGATAACGTTTCCGCTGATCACGCCGGTGGTTTTCTTTAATGTTCTTATGGCTATCATTAAAGGACTTCAGATTTTTACGCAGCCTTATGTCATGACCCAGGGGGGACCGGCACAGTCCACCTTTGTATACGGTCTGTATCTCTATAACACAGCCTTTTCCTATGGGAAATTCGGATATGCCTCCGCGCTTGCATGGGTGCTGTTCGTCATCATTATTATCATCACGATGGTCGTTATGAGATCTTCCAGTCTGTGGGTCTTCTACCGGGAGGAGGTTGACTGATGAAAGATAGAAAAAATGCTTTGAAAACATTCAGGACCAGTGATATTTTTATTGAAGTCGTACTCATTCTCCTGGCCATGCTGTTTCTTCTTCCTATTACCTGGATGCTGACCAGCTCGCTTAAAACACCGGAACAGCTTACAAATTATAAGCAGCTGTTTCAGTTTCCGATTACCTTCCGGGCTTATGCGGAGGGATGGAAGGGCGGAAGGTTTCTGACGTATATAAAGAATTCCGTTACGATTGCTGGTCTCTGTGTGACAGGAACCCTGATCAGCTGTTCTCTGGCTGCATTCGGGTTTGCGAAATTTAATGTGAGGGGCAAAAATATTCTGTTTATGGTGGTTCTTTCGACCATGATGGTTCCGACTACTGTTACACTGATTCCCATGTATCTGTTTTATGGAAAACTGCATTGGCTGAATACCTTTATCCCGCTGACGCTTCCCTCATTTTTTGCCAGCAGCACCTATAATATCTTTTTGCTGAGACAATTCTTTTCGGGACTGCCAAATGATCTTTCCGAGGCGGCAAGAATCGACGGAGCAGGGTGGTTCAGGGTTTACGCGCAGATCTACATGCCGAATGCCAAGCCGGCTCTTCTGGTGGTTCTTATCAATCAGCTGGTATTCTGCTGGAATGATTACATGGCACCGCTTATCTATCTTGGAAAGCCGGCTAAGTTTACGATCGCCCTGGGACTGAATGCGTTTAAGGGTGAGCAGGGAGCGACCATGGATGTAGGGCCGCTGATGGCGATGGCATTTATCACGATCCTCCCGGTTCTGATCCTGTATCTGTTTTGCCAGAAATATTTTGTAGAAGGTGTAGCGGCAACCGGCATCAAGGGATAATATAGGATGAGAAAAGAGCAGATCCAGAGGAACAGGATCGACGCAGATTTTAAGACCGGTTGAAAAAAAGAGAGGAAAGAATGATCAATAGATATCGTACAAAGGTATATGCAGGTGTTCTTGGCAAGGTGATCGGTGTTTTTTACGGAAGACCTGTGGAAGGGTGGCCTTATCAGAGGATCAGAGAGCGTTTTGATATAGTCGATCATTACGTGGCAGAGGATGTCGGTGTGCCGCTTCATGTGGCGGACGATGATCTGGCCGGGACGTTTACTTTTATCAATGCGCTGGAGGATCTTGCGGATAAATGCCGCCGGGAAGGAAAAACGCCGGCGGAAACAGCGGAAGCATTGCGGCATATTACGGCAAGAGAGTTTGGCGAGGCCTGGCTTGATTATGTGATTGAGAATAAAACTATTTTCTGGTGGGGCGGCCTGGGGCGGTCCACAGAGCATACGGCATATCTCCGATTGAAAAGTGGACGGAAGGCACCGGAGAGTGGTTCTGCCCGAACAAATGGGAAAGCTGTGTCAGAACAGATCGGTGCCCAGATTTTTATGGATGCACTGGCGCTTATGTGTCCGGATGATCCGGACCTGGCAAGGTATCTGGTGCGGCAGAGCGCATCTGTAAGCCATGACGGGATGGCAGTGGAGTCAGCCTGTTTTCTCGCCTCGATGGAGGCAATGGCTTTTTCGGAAAAAAATCTGGATAAGCTTTTTGAAAAAGCACTCGCATTATGTACATATGAGCCGCTGGTCAGCCTGGTTGAGGATGTGGCAGAGCACACCCGGGAAATGCTTTATGAAGGACGAAAAAACGGATCTACGGATGATGAGATTTTCCGGCAGGTGCGCTCATGGCTGGAGGAACATTACGGATACAGACTCTATCCCGGAAACTGTCACGTGGTTCCGAATCTGGCACTGATACTGGCCTGCCTGATTCTGGGAGAGGACAGCTTTACAAAAGCCATGCGGTATTGTGTTTCGGGCGGATGGGATACCGACTGCAATGGAGCAAACTTAGGTGTGATCAACGGGGTAAGACTTGGTCTCGATTCACTGACGGAAGAATATGATTTCCGGGAAGCAGCAGCAGATCGGTTTTATGTCGTTTCCGGAAGAGGCGGCGGCTGTGTGACGGATGCCGTGAGAGAGACGGACCGGATCGTGCGTCTTCATGATCTGCTGTATTCGGATGATGTTCCGACAGAAGAGGAAATGTTCAGTTTTTCCCTGCCTGGTGCAGTACAGGGCTTTACAGCCTGTCCGTATTTTAAGGAGACACTTTGCAGGCCGGAGAATCCCGATGGAGAAGGACTCAGAGTCAGGCTTTCTGAAACGGGAAGATCCTGTGTTTCGACGCTT
>CACZPF010000326.1 GCA_902782975.1 uncultured Lachnospiraceae bacterium | reverse complement strand
GGCAATATTCCCAAGCAGCATCGGAATTGTAAACGTGATGATCTGCCGGACAGGATTGCCAATGGTCATATCTACCGGTTTAAACAATGGAGGCGTTTTCATGGCAGGTTCCTTTCTGTAATCCTGTAGGATACGTACAGAATGAAAAGTGTTTTTGTGTCAATGCTTTTATGATATGACCGGAAGCAGCAGATGGCTTGGATATTCCGTACTGTGAAAGATGGTTTGTGAAGCCTTTACGTAATTTTTTCCATAACCGGTCCGCTCACCTGTATTGAGATTTCTGTCATATTCCGGGAAGGAAGAAGAGGACAGATCGATCCTGAGAGAATGTCCCTCCAGGAATACATTACTGATGGCACCGAGTCTGATCTCAAAGCAATAAACGTTTCCGGGGATAAGAGGCTCTGCCTTTCTCCCATGTCTGAACCGTGCACGTACGATTCCATGGATCAGAGGAAATGAAGAACCATCCGGAGAGGTATCAGACAGTTTACAGTAAAAATCGGTATCTGTGCAGTCAGTCGATGCATAAAGAATCAGTGCAACATATCCGGTTACTTCCAGCGGAGCTGTGAAAGGACTGGATGAAAATACGAGAACATCCTCCCGGTGCTCCATGGCGGCGGGATCGGCAAAGACAGTATGTCCTTTACCGTCGGTATACATGGATGGAAGCGGATCGCCGGGATCATATACGTAATGAGAAGTGGTTCTCCCTTCCGGAAGGGCACTACTTAAAACGCCGTTGTTTTTATCTTTTCCGGCTGCCAGATAATACTTCTTCATACAGGCCCTCTTTGGCGGCCATTCTTCTTCGTCTCTCCACTTATTGATACCGAGAACAAAAATCGAAACAGGAGAATATGGGGGCGTATCTGCATTTTTCAGCCAGCGGTCAAACCACTGCCGGACCGCCTCCTGAACACCATGTCCCTGTCCGCTGTTTTCCGGGCCGAAATCTTTGTCTTCTATAGAGGATACAAGCATTCCGCCGTGCTGCCACGGCCCGATCATCAGACGGCTTTTTGTTCTGGCCGTCTCCGTGCCATTCTTCATGATCTCGTCATAATTTTCAAAAGTTCCGTCTTTTGCGGCGTCAAACCAGCCGGATAGAAGAAACATGGGAACATCAATATTTTTCAGTGCGATCGGACGACGGGCGCTTTTAAGAAAAGCATCGTCTTCTACCCCGTTTATCAGGTCGATATAGTCGAGAAGAACAGGAGCTCCTTCTATCCGTGCGGCTTTGGTTTCGATCAGCGGAAGCTGCATGATGATCTCATTCCAGTCTTCCTGATAATAATGGATGGAATCGCGCACCTTCTGTTTTTCTTCATCCGACAGGGGGTACTGCTCAAGCCTTGCCAGAACCCTGTCATAAAGCCACATCAGATGATAGCAGCCGAGCGTGTTGGCACTTGTCATACTGAGAGGATAGAGAGAGCCGTTCTGGAACGGGCAGGTGGCTTTCAGATGAGGAGGGTTATCCTGTGCGGCTGCCATCTGGGTAAAACCAAAATAAGAAAGACCGTACATTCCGACAACACCGTTGCACCAGGGCTGGGCGGCGGCCCATTCCACGGAATCATAACCGTCTTCTACTTCATTACCGCCGGAAGAGAGAAGAATTCCTTCCGAAGCACCACAGCCGCGTACATCCTGGATAAGGACGTTATAACCACTTTGTGCAAGAGCGGCATAGTCGGAGTAGAGCCATTCATCAGAAAAATGTTCTTTTAAATATGGCGTCCGCATAAGTATGGCTGGAAGTTTCTCGTCATTGTCGGGGCGGTAAAGGTCACACGCCAGATTGGTACCATCCCGCACAGGACACATGAGATTTCTGATGATCCTGAGATTCTGCATAAAAAATCCTTCTTGTCAGACATGCTGTTACAATAAGTGCAATTTCATTTTAGCATAAGAAAAACATTGAATTTCTGCTTGAATTAATGTTGCTGTGGTTGTATGCTGTAATTATGATAAGTATTTTTCTCTGAGAGGCATTACATGAAAAGTAATTCAAATAATTCGACAATCAAAGCAATCGCCGGTGCATTAAACCTTTCCATAGGAACTGTGTCCATCGTGCTCAATGGCCGCGGAAATGAGATGCGCATCTCAGAAGCAACGCAGAAACGTATTCTGGATTACGCAAAAGAGGTAGACTATCAGCCAAATCTCTATGCAAGGCGTCTTAGAAAAGTCGCCCATAATAACCTGCCCATCATTGCTGTATTCTGTGCTGCCTTCAATCCATTTCTTATATCACGGTTCTTTGACGGAGTGATGGATTATAAAAAATCATCAGAAGAAGATGTGGAGATCATGCTTCACCCGTTTACGGTAAATGAACTGGAAAAGCATAAAGAGTTCCTGTCCTCTATTTACTATCACGGCGCCATCATCATGGGTTTAAGTGAAAAGGATCTTGCATTTGTCAATAATTCTTCTTTCGATATTCCTATAGTCCTGTTAAACAGAAGTACAGAGATCTACAGCTCCGTCTGTGTAGACGATTATGGCGTGGGGCAGAAGGCGGCGGCCATATTTGCCGGTCGCGGACATAAGACAGTAAGCATCATGACCTATGGAAGGAATTCATCCAGGGCTGCAGATCTTCGTCTGTCCGGTTTTTTGAGCAGCAGCCTTCAGTACCATCTGGTACTGCCGCCCGGAGGCCTGATCGACTGTGAATCCTCCTATGAAGGGGGAAAAAACGGGGCAAGGCAGCTTGTGGAAAAGTGCAGGGGGAATATGCCGACCGCACTTTTTATTCAGGACAGTACCATCGCGTGCGGAGCACTGCGTGCATTCCATGACGCAGGGATCCGTATACCGGAAGATATGGAGATAATCACATATGGTGATAACAGCATGGATAATTATATGATACCTTCTCTGACCAGTATACACTCTCCGCTGGAAAAAATGAGTACAGAATGTATAGAAATTGTGGTGAATATTATAAAAGGAAACCAGAAAAAGAAAACATGCTCTATTCATCCTGTCAGTGTTGTCATCAGAGAGAGCTGCGGAGAAGAGGGAGGAATCTTTATTCCGGGCAAAGCGGGCTGAACTTTTCGTTCTGCCCGCCTGGTTTAACATACGATATGATCCATAAGAAATCTGACTGCTTCCGACTCTTCCCTGCAGTCCATGTAGATCTTGTCTCCAAGATTCATGGACCAGGGTGTCTGTTCTGTATAGGGAAGCCACAACGGCATGTAGGAACCATCACAGTCCTCTCCGTTGGGATCGCCTTTTCTGGCAAAGTTGGTCCAGTAATTGCACATGATCCTTGCAAGGTCATAGTGTTTTCCTGTAAAAGGACGCCAGGATTTGGCCAGCGTCTCAAAAGCAAACCAGAGGTCTGAGGAATGAAAAACACCCGGATGATCCCAGCCCGGTATCTCGGGGCTGAAACAGTAAAAATAGAAAGGTGCTCCTGTGTCAAGACTCTTTCTGGCAAGCAGTTCAACACAAAGGCGCTGATGGTTAATGGAAGCCAGAGACCGTGTCTTTTTAAAATCGCCCTTGTCAAATTCGCATAAATTAAGAAACTGGTCCGCAGACGCGTGAAGAAGTCTGCGGGCTTTTTTTTCGAACTTTTCTTCCGTGTCCGCATCGTTGAAAAAGTCCCACATTTCTGTAGACGTATGTCCGGCAAGAATGGGTACCGGAAGCCGCTTTCCCTGAAAGAGAAGCCTTGCCGGCTGATCTGTTAAAAAGTAACCGTCGACGACGGCTCCCCAGCGGAACTTTGGATTGGCAAGGGAGATGCGTTCGATCTCTTCAGCGGGGATCTGACGGGCTTCCTCCAGTGTTTTAACACCGAGTATGTCAAAAAAGGCCCGGCCGGATTCTTCCGCTTCCTTCAGATTCTGATACTGTATAAAATCTACTGTGATCCCGCTGCCCGACATGGAGATCGCTTTATGGAAGAGTCCGGGAGGATTC
>CACZPF010000325.1 GCA_902782975.1 uncultured Lachnospiraceae bacterium | reverse complement strand
ATTTTTTATACAGAATCGGCAATGCTTCCATACTTACTACCGGCTCTATCCTTCTTCTGGATAATGCAGCAGCTTTCGATCCCGCTTATATTTGTATCGCAAGTCCTGCGATCTGTCTTGAAGTTCTGAAAACAGCTCAAAAGGGCTGTCTTCTTTCTACCGGAAATCAGGAGGAATTTTTAAAGATCACTCTGCCCGAAGGCCTTACTCTTCTGGTAACAGACTTCAGCCTTTTTGACCTGAATAACCATCTGAACCGTTTCTTTCTTGGGATGTACAGCATCTGCTCCCGCCTTTCCAACACGGCTCCCTATACGCTGCCGCAGCTTGTAAAGATGGCTCATAAACTCACCGGCGGCACCGTAATTCTGATGGACGACAAGCTGAATTTCCTGTACGACAAAATAACTCCTTCCGATGATCCACTGGTATCTTCTCTTCTTTTCAGGGAAAGGGAAGATTCCTCTGCTCTTTATACCTTGTTTCATAAAGAAGAGCCGTTATCCGAGCCTGTTCTGTTCAAAAAAGAGAATGTACAGGTCATTATTATCCCGCTGCCAAAAGCGGGTGGATATCTTCTGTTTGTAGGAACCGTAGAGGAACCGGGACTCTCTATCGTAGCTTTTAAGATGGCTGAACTTTGCGAGCCTCTTCTGTTAAACCGGAGCAAACGGATCCCCAATAAGGATTTTTCGTTTCAGCTGCTATTTACACGCATTATGAATGAGACGACGGAGTCGGATGATTCTCTGATGCTTATGCTTAAAAATCTGCCGAATCCTCCCAAAAAGAATATGCGGCTGATTCTGATCCGTTCTGAACAGTTTTCCACCGGGGATGATGATGCGGATCTTCTGGAACTGCTGGTACCTGTCAAAGAATTCTTCTCGGACTCAAATATCGCAGTCATGCCGGATGAGATCGTCATCCTTCTTTCTTCAGAGACACAGTATTGTCCTCTGGAGTTTGAGACAGACGAGCTGGGTACTCTTTTAAAACAACACCATGCCATATCTATGGTCGGGAACCCATTCACCTCCATCATGGCTCTTAGAGTCATCTACCGCCAGTGCCACCGCATGTTCCCGATCGCCATGGCTGTAAAACTGGACGGAGAGAACAGATGCATGCGTTTCTCCCGCTATACTCAGTATAATGTGATCGATATCTGCGCCAAATCCGTGCAGTCGATCCTGGGCTGGAATGATATTGTTATCCTCTGTCATCCAGGTGTCCTTACCCTTACCAGATATGACAGAGCCTACGGCACAAATCTACGTGAGGTCATGTTCAGGTATCTGATGAATGACCGCAGTATCGCGAGAACCAGTTCGGAAATGTTCATGCATCGAAATACAACGATCTACAAGATTAAAAAAATCGAAGAGCTGATAGGAGAATCCATGGATGATCCATATCTCCGGCACAATCTGATCTTCTCCTGCCTGCTGCTGAGATACAGGGAGCTGTACCAGAAAGAAGGGATTTCCCTCTCTCTCTTTGAAAGGCCCCAAAAGAAAAAGAAGCCTTGAAAATGGCGCCTGTTTCACAGCTCTTTTCGCAAAAACCCCGTGAGTGATTTGTCTTTAGCACTCACGGGGTTCTTATAGACGCAATATCTATTTGTATTTATCTTCTGCTGCTCGTTTCTACTATTCTGATCTGCTGATCTGCTGTTCTCTTCTTCTCTGTTCTGTTCTTCTCTGCTCTGTTCTTCTCTGTTCTGCTCTCTTCTTCTCTGTTCTTTTCTGTTCTTTTCTGTTTTTCTCTTCTGTTGTCCTTCTGTCGTTCATTTCTGCTGTTATTTGACGAGATCGATAAAGGTTTCCAGGGCAGTCCGGGCCTGTTCATAGTTTTCCATCTGGCGGTCGATCTCGATCAGAACACATGGAAGATCTGCGTCATCACAGGCTTTTTTGATCAGAGGATAATCAAATTCCTCCGGATCGCAGAATTTGGTGAGAAAGATCAGAACACCTTTTGCTCCGGCGTTTCCTGCTTCCTGTACGATATACTCTACCCGCTTCTTTTCCGGATCATACAAAACGCTGCAATGATCCGTCTCCGCAAATTTATCAGCAAGTCTTTCAAGCGGAGACTTCCCAGGCGCGGCCGGCGTATCGGTCCTGTACTGGCGGCTTTCCGCCGCACCATCATCCCGAACGATCTGCAGATCATTT
>CACZPF010000324.1 GCA_902782975.1 uncultured Lachnospiraceae bacterium | reverse complement strand
GTTCCCTTGCTGATATTGATGCAGATCTCACCTTCTTCACCGACAGGAACAGGCTTTCCATTTTCGTCAAGAAGCTGGACATCATAGGTCGGAACAGGTTTGCCCATGGAACCGATCTTATGAGAAGCACCCACCAGATTGCCGATGATCAGCGCAGATTCCGACTGACCGAAGCCTTCCATGATACGAAGACCGGTCGCCTTTTCAAACTGCCGGTAAACCTCGGGATTCAGGGCCTCTCCGGCTGTCGTCATATGCTTTACGGATGAGAAATCGTATTTTGAGATATCCTGCTTGATCATCATACGGAGCATGGTAGGCGGTGCGCAGAAGGTCGTAATATGATGTTTTGCAAACATCGGCAGTATTTTTGCAGCGTCAAAACGGTCAAAATCGTATACAAAGATCGCTCCTTCGCAGAGCCACTGGCCATAGATCTTTCCCCAGGTAGCCTTGGCCCATCCGGTATCGGAAATAGTAAAGTGAAGTCCGTCCGGATCTACCGTCTGCCAGTATTTTGCCGTGTGGAAATGCCCCAGCGGATATTTATAAGAATGAGCGGCGATCTTTGGATAACCGGACGTTCCTGATGTAAAGTACATCAGCATCAGATCGTCTCCGCAGGGTGTAATGCCTGTCCGGCGGAAGCGCGAGCTGTACAGTGGATATTCCTCGTCAAAGGAACGCCATCCCTCTCTCGTCCCGTTTACGATCAGCATGTTCTTTAAAAGCCCGCATTTTTCCTGCGCCATTTCCACCTGATGTGCTGTATCCCCGTCCGCCGTGCAGATCACGGTTGTAATGCCTGCCGTCCGGATCCGGTATTCCAGGTCATGGTCAAGCAGCTGATTGGTCGCCGGAATGGCAATGGCGCCAAGTTTGTTAAGGCCTACCAGTGCGTACCAGAACTGGTAATGGCGCTTCAGGATCAGCATGACACGGTCGCCCTTTTCGATCCCCAGCGCTTTGAAGTAGTTGGCGCAGCGGGCGGATTCCTTGCGCACATTTTCAAATGTGATCCTGCGCTCGGTCCCGTCCTTTGAAATATGCAGCATGGCGAGTTTGTCCGGCTCCCTTGCCGCCAAAGCATCCACCAGATCAAAGGCAAAATTGAAACGGTTCGCATTCTTGAATTTTATGGAAACAGGGGTACCCTTTTCATTTTCCACAACATCGATATAATCATGCCAGATCCGTTCGCTGTCGTCGACCGTCTTGACAACGGTCTCCTCTTCAATGATGGGCTGCTGGGTAAGTTCCGGGATCGGTTCTCCCGCAGGGTTTAAAACGATCGCATAAAAGATACAGTCCTGCCCGCCTACGGCGATCATACCATGAGGGGTACTGCTGTCGTAATAAATACTGTCCCCGGGGCCCAGAATCTCGCTGTGCTCTCCGATCTGTACCTTAAGACTTCCCTCGACGATAATATCGCACTCCTGTCCGTCATGCTTTGTCAGGTCGATGGGGCGGTCCTGCGCCGCTTCATCATATACACTCCGAACATAAAGCGGTTCCGCGATCCTGTTCTGAAAAGCGTAGGCAAGGTTATAATACGTCATGCCATGAGCCCGCGAGATCTTCTGACCGCCTCCCTGCCTCGTGAGCGTATAGGAGCGAAGATTGGGGCTGTAGCCTTCCAGTATATCTGTGACAGATACTTTCAGGGCAAGCGAACACCGGTAGATAAACGTGAAGTTCAGGTCATACTGACCCGATTCGCTCTCCAGATATTCTTCTACCGAAAGATCCACTGCCTTTGCCATTTCCTCCGGCGTTATATTTTCAAGTTCCCGGAGCACCCGGATTCGACCGGCTATTTCCTGAATTTTTGAATCCAGTTCCATTTCCATTTGTTATCCTCGGCTTTCTTGCAGTTCCCGGGGAACAGGCAGGTCATAAAATCTTTCCCCTGAGGGGCATCCCCTCCGCTGTTCCTCTTTGATCAGGTTACTGAGACAGGCCCACAACAAAACGCACCCGTCTCAAATTCCTTTGAGACGGGTGCGTAAAATCACCCGCGGTACCACTCAAATTGCCGTATACCATACG
>CACZPF010000323.1 GCA_902782975.1 uncultured Lachnospiraceae bacterium | reverse complement strand
TTTCCTGTTTCCGGATACAAAAGCTTAGCTCCTACACATCCTGCATGAGGGAGCGCTGCCTGGCCAAGCATGACAGAAAGCCAGTTTTCCTCCAGTATCTCCATGTCATCGTTCAGAAACAGAAGATAATCCCCGGCTGCTTTTTGGGCTCCCATGTTGCACATCGCGGAAAAATTAAAGGGCATGGGATGATAAAAATACTTTGCATGATACTGTTTTGCCAGAGCTTCATAGAGCTTCCGTTTTTCTTTTTCGCTTCCATTATCCACCAGCAGGATTTCATATCGCTTCCACCTGGTCAGCCTGACCAGAGAGGAAAGACACCTTTCCACCAGATCCGGATGGTCTTTGGAAGGGATCACAATACTGACCAGTGCATCTTCGGGCGGATCGTAGACAACATTGTACTGATGCGTGGCCGGCTCCGGTACCACCGTTCCTTTCAGGCCCCGTCTTGACAAAGCTTCCAGCTTCGCCTTGCGGGCTGCCTCGTACACATAGGGCTTTGCCTCAATATTTCCGGAGGTGGATTCCGCCCGCTCTCTCCAGTGGTACAAGATCTTCGGCACATGTCCGATATGATCCGTCAGCTCCGAAATTCTGAGGGCAAGATCGTAATCCTGTGAACCGTTAAATGCGGACCGCAGCCCGTTTACCTTCTGGACAAGGCTCCTTCTGTAGATCGTAAAATGACAGGTATACATGTGGGACATCAGCGTATCCGGCGACCAGTCCGGTTTAAAATGAGGCATATGCCGGTGAAGTCCGTCATCATCCACCTTATCTTCGTCACTGTAGATAAAATCCAGATCCGGGTCTTCGTTCAGAAGTTTTGCCATCTCATACAGAGCATTCGGGCTCAGCAGATCATCACAGTCCAGAAGCCCCACAAATTCTCCGTCCGCCACTGAGAGAGCGGTATTGGTACATTCGGAAATGTGGCCGTTTTTCTCCCGGAAGACCACCTTGACCCGTGGATCTTTGCTGTATTTCTCCAGTGTTTCCCGGACATTCGGCCAGGTGGAACAGTCATCAGCCAGACACAGTTCGAAATTCCGGTACGTCTGATTCAGCACCGATTCAATGCAGGGGATCAGATGCCTGTCCTGCACATTATAAACCGGCACAAGAATCGATATTCTGGGTTCGTAGGAAAGGGGTGCCATATCCCTGTCCTTTTTTTCCATATTTTCGATCCACTGCTCATACTCACTGACACGGGCTCCTTCCCGCAGAGGCCGCTCCTTTTCTCTTTTACGGATCCTCAGCCTGTATCCTGGCGCATTTTCCCGCAGCCTGAGAGAGAGGCGGTTCATTTTATGGGCCGCCGCACGGGCCGTCTGTCCGGCAAGAAAACGCGGGCTCTTAAGCATCGCTTCCAGATCCTGGAGCCTTTTTTCTTTTCCCTGCAATTCCGTTTCCTTTGCCAGGATCACCGTATCCTTTTTTTCAGAAGCAGCCCGCTCTTCGGACAGCCGGGCCGAAAGGTTCTCGATACTGTCCTGCTGGGCAAGCATCCTTTTCTGCAGACTGTCTTTTTCCGTCTCGATCTCGCTTACCTTCGCCTGAAGATGGCCGATCTGTTCCTGAAGTCCTCCTGCCTGATCCTCGAGCATTCCGACCTGGTTCTCCAGACTCCCGATCTGTCCTTCCAGGTTGCCGATATGCCGGTCCTTACTGGTTACCTGATCTGTCAGATTCTGTACCGTGCTGTCATGATCGGCCAGCTGCTGTTCCCTGACCCTGATCGTCTCCGAAAGATTGCGGATATGAGAATCCTTTAAAGCGATCTGTCCCTCCAGCTCCTTCTGGAATTGTACATACTCATCCAGCGACTTCCCGCTCTTTTTGTAACGCTCTGTATAGACCCAGGAAAAATCACTGCCGTACACATATTCCTGAAAATGATATTCCATATCACCCAGCGCCCGGATCTCTTCTTCGGTAAAACCAAACCGCTTCAGGAAACTGTCTTTATCGATCCTGTCGCGCAGGTATCTTTTTTCACCGTCATAAAAATACGAAAGTGCCCGGAACCGGAGAAGATCCGTCGGAATGGCAAACGGAAACACCCACTCATAATCAATGCAGCAGATTCCTTTGTCTGTCACGATAAAATTGTCAAAAATCGTATCAAAATTGCAGTTCTTTACAGCCTCCCGGGACCGGAATGCTTCTCCGGCACAGCCGAAGATCTCTTTAAAAGCATCTGTCTCCTCAAAGGGGAACAGGCAGTCTTTTTTAAAATCCGTAATGACCCGGAGAGCATCCTGCAGTTTTTCACAGATCGTTTCCAGATCATCCTGCCCGTAATCCGGATGCTCGGCCAGCGGCCTGCCCTTAAGGCACGAAAAACAGACACGCCCGTCCGCTGCATCAAGAGGCGGAAGCACCCGGATATTCTGATACAGATCCTTTAACAGATCATAATTGGCGCAGATCCTCCTGATATGCGAAACCGCCTCCGGAGAGAGTGCCTTTTTTACGACTCTCTTATCCCCTTCCAGGGAAGTCGATGTCCGGAAGCAGGGCTTTCGAAGGGAATTGTACTTAGCATACACCTGCTCCGGTGCTTTTCCCCCGCAAAAGACCAGATAAGAATTGGCAAAATCCGGATACATGTTATCCGAAAGCAGAGCATCAGCCGCCTTTCCTTCATCAAACAGGATCAGTCTCTCCAACGCATAGGAAGGAGCCGCCTCCGGCAGATTTCCGGGAGACGGCAGTCTCTTCTGTGAATAGATTTCCATCGGCAGCTTATAATCCGGAAACGGATAGTAAAAGCACGTATCTTCAAAGCCTGCTTCCCGGAGCATCTCTTCCAGCTGTCTCCGCGAAAAAGTCCGGATCGAGGCCAGGAGAGCCGACTTATTCCCCGGGGGATACCCTGTCACCCCGTCAAAAAATTCCCCCGTATGATCTTCCGCCGTTCCGGCCCAGTATTTAAGACCATACTTGTTTTCTATGGCAAGAATCAGGGTTCCGTCCTCTTTAAGGTAAGACCGGGCTTTATTCAGCATGGCCGCAAAGGGATCCGGATCGTGCAGATAGTAAGCTGCATATTCCAGAACACCGATCAGCGTCACATAATCATATTTATCCGTGATGGGAATATCCTCAAAATTGCCAACGATGATCTTCAGATGATCACATTCCCGATGACGCCAGGCATTGACGAGAGACCGTCTTCTGGACAATTCCACTGCCGTCACAGAAGAACACTTTTCTGCCAGGACCCCCGTTACAGCCCCGCACCCGGCGCCGATTTCCAGACAGGTTCCTCCGTTCGGAAAGTCATACCAGGACAGGAGATTCTCCCGGATATCCGACAAATGATAAAGAACCGGCCACTCATCCTCCCGGCGCAGAACATCATTCAGATCCTCACTGTTCTTTACCACAGAAAGCAGTTTTTCCTCGATATCTCCGTCACTATACTCGTCATTACCATGATAATACTGAAGGTCGAGAACGACATTTCCCACCTTTTCTGTTCTGTGATCCAAAGAATTATTATCCGACATACGATCTTTACGCTCCATTATTTTACCGGAAGTTTTCACGATCTGTTTGTGCAGACTCCGTTGCTGTCAAAAATATACCCGTTCATTGTCGTATCCTTCTGCATTACCCCGGACTTCCTGTTAAAATAGTACCATTTTCCTTTGATGTTCTGCCATCCAAAAGCAAGGGTATAATTACTTTGCACGTAATATCTTTTCCCGTTGACTGTCAGCCATCCCTTGATCAGGGCCCCGTTTCTCGGATCAGCAAAATATTTCTTTTTCCCGTTTATAATGATCCAGCCTCTTCGCAACGCTCCTGTATTTCGCGAAAAATAGTAAGCGCTGGTTTCTGTTTTTACCACGCCCACCTGCATGGCGCCGGTATCGGGGTCCAGATAATACTTTTTGCCGTTCCAGGTCAGCCAGCCCTTCTTTAATGTACCGTCCGCGACCTTCAGATAGTACCTTTTCCCGCCGATCGACGTCCAGCCGGTCTGCATAATACCGTTCTCATCAAAATAATACTTCTTTTCACCGGCTGTATGCCAGCCGGTTACCATATATCCGTCCTTATTCAGATAATAGGTACTTCCGTTGATGGTCAGGAACTGGGATCTTGCAAGACTGCCGTCAGATTTAATGTACCAGGTGACCCCACCGTTAGTGTGCCAGCCCTTCGACCAGGTAACCGAGCTGGCATAATAGCGCGGAGGAATGATCGAAGCATAATCCACATAGCTGTAATTCAGATCCGCCCTTGTCGTAATGCCCTTCACACTGCCTTCGGCAGTATACTGCCACATGGACATGGGCGAAGTGATCACTGTTCCGCCCCAGCGGGCCACCCAGAGGTCATATCCTGCAAAAGCCGCAAGATCCAGCTCATGCAGATACCAGTAATCACTGGAGTAAGTCATGGGATAATAGCCGGCTGAGCGGATAACTTCCATAAAGCTGAGACAGATCAGTGTCCTCTCCCCGTTGGTCAGATTCTCATGCACCGAATCCTCCAGATCAATGGCCACCGGATAGGTAATTTTATATCCTTCAATATTCTTCAGGACAAACTGCGCCTCTACTCTTGCCTGTTCGACCGTCGTCGCCTTCGAATAGAGATAGACGCCTACATGGATCCCGTTCGCGATGGCGTTTTTCATATTATAATGAAATTTGGGATCCAGCCAGGTCGAACCATCATTCCGGACAACACCCATGCCGACCATGGCAAAATCGATGCCGTCCGCTTTAACCTTTGCCCAGTCGATCGTCTCGTTCCAGTGTGAAACATCGACTCCTCTGGCTTTCACCTGTGCTGCATCCGCCGGACCCGCGCTGAACAGCAGCAGACAGAGTACTGCTGTCAGAAGCAGGGCACATCGCCTGATTTTTTTCATAATAAGAACCTTTCGTGTAAGCCGTTTTTTAAAGTCACTGTTCCTGATCTATCCGGTAAAGTTCCTTTGGAACTCCCCTAATACAACGGAAAGGGAAAACCAGATCCACAAGACCAGGAGTTTTCCCTTCCGCCAAGTTACTTATTCATTTGATAAAAACCAGTCTGATTCATATAATAAACCAGTCTGAAAGTTCTTAAACCTTATTCCATGACCAGAGAATCCCACATCTCACTGGGTACCAGACAGATATAGGTCTTTCCGCGGTTAATAGCCAGCGGATTGCCGTCCAGATCGTAATATCTGGTAAGGCCTCTCTCAACGGATTTGTCCCACTTAATACTCTGTGCGTGACCGTTGGAGATATAATAGCCGGGCATATCTTCTGCCAGTACATTATAGATCATGTAGCCGTTCTGGTCATACAGCGTGTAATCACACTTCTGAAGAATGACATTTTCAAATGTCAGGACCTGATTATCCTCACCATCCTGATGAATACTGCCATAGCAGTAGAAATCATAGGTTCCGGTTCCTTCGTTGTAGACCAGTGTAGAATTGGTGTGTTCGAAAGGAAGCACCACTTTATTAAGAGCAGTTACATTGGCTCTGTCTGTCAGATCCGTTTCTGTACCATACTCTACAAAGTGGAAATGGGAATCCTCTTCCGGATGATAAAAATCATAAGTGCGGCTGATGCCCCGGCTGCTGATATTATTTTCCAGATCCCCGGGAAGAATGTACTCGGTAAACTCCCAGGCCTTTCCGTTATTGACACGGGAGAAAGTACCGGAGATATGATCCTGTGCGTAATCTCTGCGGAAGTATTCATTGGTATAGAACGGATTTCCGTCATGACACAGAATCGCGTTCCACTCACCTGCCAGAATTACATTGGTACATCTGGTACTGCGGATGTTCCCCATCTGGGTGATCTTGTCCCAGTCCTTCAAAAGGACCATGAGCCTTGTAATATGCCCGTTTGCGGTGCTGTTCATCAGTTCATAGACCACATCACCCTCTGCCAGACCAAAATGAGGATAGGCCGTAGACTCATTATCCACCATAACAGCCACCGGACGCTGGTCCTTGAGGGCAGCATCTGTGGGAAGGCCGGTCAGTTCGGAAAGATAAGTACCTTCCGGAACAGCTTCAGCCTGTACAGCGGCACTCACTGCCATCGCAGCAATCAGTGCCGCACAAAAGCCCTTAAAAAATCTGTTCACTTTCATTCTATTTATACCCCCCGAAATTATTTTGACAAGATTGAATCCTTTTATCATTCAGCTGCAGCCGGTGCAACAGCAGTAATATGCGGATTAATGCCATTATACCAGTACAGGTAGCCTTCGAGATCGATCACATCACCGACTTTCAGTTCTTTAACAGCCTTATAAACATCGGTATCTGCTCCGCACAGATAAGACTCTACTGTAAAGGAATAAGTATTTCCATCCAGAGATACATTGAAATACAGGTCGTTTCCTTCTTCACCGGAGCCGTCCCAGTTGTACAGGAATGCAGAATCGCTTCCTTCTGCGGCAGGTTCCACTGTCATTCCCTTAAAGGAAACCTTCTGGTTCATGTATTTAATGATCTCATCTTTGCCGAGGAATTCGGTTACATCGACCGGCTCTGCAATATAGCTGCCTTCTTCCATCTCAAAAACAGCATCCACGATCTCAACTTCACCGGACCACTCACTCTTGTAGCCGGTAATCTTCATCTTGGCCCCTTCGACCATCGCGTCATATTCTTCCTGTGTACAGGGCAGATTGTAAATAAAATAAGCTCCATCCTCATCCTGAGTATAGATGGTAGCCTGGCCCTGGCCTTCTTCTTCCCACCAGCCCTGCTTTGCCTGAACGTAGGTTTCTACAGTCACTTCAGAATCCAGTTCGGCTGCCAGATACTCTTCATAAGTCATGACACCTTCGGATTTTTCTGCTTCTGCGGATACGCTGAAAGCGCCAAAGATACCTGCTGCCATTAATGATGCTGCCATAATCATCGTTGTTTTTTTCATGTTCGTATTCTCCTTTCACGATGTACATCATCGATATCCACTACATTATATCAAAAAGCGAAATTATTTAAAGAGTTTTTTACGACTTTTTTAAAAAAATATCTCATCTGTCAGGCAGAGCCCTCCTCTTTCAGGCCTTTTTTTTGTTCTTTCCCGCTGTCCAGAGAACATAGATCAGGATAAGGACCCAGGCTGCAATGAGGGTGCCGATCAGGGCTTTCGACCCTGCAGGAAGAGGTCCCAGGTCTGTTTTGGCGCCGCCTGCATGGATCTGATCCAGACGGTACAGAGACTGAACATCGGAAAACAGATTGTCGATAAATTCGTCATTTACTTCTTTTTTCCGCCGTACAGATTTCGCCACATTCTCGATCAGAGTCCCTGCCGCATCACGAAGAGAAGCGGACCCATTAAACACAGGCGTCGTAAAGGTATGGTCAAGGTTGGCAAGAAGCAGGTCGGCAGCC
Organism: uncultured Lachnospiraceae bacterium; assembly: GCA_902782975.1. GTDB lineage: Bacteria > Bacillota > Clostridia > Lachnospirales > Lachnospiraceae > Blautia_A. Next base: position 9,592 of record CACZPF010000323.1, on the reverse strand, counting down.
TTGATCTTGACATCATACCAGGTGCTGTTATCTTCGCCGATCCGTGAAAGATATTCCTGATACTCCGCCGAATCCTGCGCTTTGGATGTCACAGGGATGTACCCTTCTGTCTCCGCATAGGCAATCTGTACATCGTTCGAGAGAAGATACTGAACAAACAGCCACGAAGCCAGCACTTCCTGCGGATCCTCTTTATTAAAAATACAAAGAGAAGGTCCCTGCGAGATCATCTCCGGATGTTCCGGATCAACCTGTGGAACGGCCCGGACTTCTGTCTCAAAATCCACCACATTTTCCGGCGGAATGTCGAGAAGAGGTGCCTTTGACCCCATCCATGTGGCGCCCGCGGTAGAATCTACAGCAAAAATACACTGCCCTGCATTCAGAGAATTGGCGGGATAGCTGGAGATCTTGAAGGTCGAAAAGGCTCCGGTCTTCACATGATCCGCCACCGTAAACAGAATCTTTCTGGTGTCATCATTAAACAGCTCGATCTTCCCGTCCTCCGTAGAATATCCGGCATCCTGCTGGGCAAGCATCTGGATCATCATATTGTCTGTGGACTTATAGATAAACGGGATCATATACTTCTGACCATTGATCAGATAGTTTCCCTGCGCATCCTTTTCGGCAGCCGCCTCCGACACTTCCCACACAAAATCCCAGGTCAGCACCTCCGGAATGGTATATCCCAGCTTTTCCACAAAAGTTTTATTGATATAGCAGGCTTCGGTCGAACGCATAAAAGGAACAGCATAATAATGCTCCTGTAGAACACATTCATCCATAAAGGCCGGAACCAGTTCCGCCTGAGCCGGCGCGTCAAATTTAACCTCCGTTCCTCCCAGACCATACTTTTCATCGGTAAACAGATCGTCCAGAGACACCACCACCTGATTTCCGGTAAGATACGTAGCAATATGGTCCGGATAGGTGATGCAGACATTCGGCGTCGTGCCGGTGGCAATGTTGGTGATCACATCATTGTAGATCTTGCCGTAGTCTGTATACTGACTGGCCGTCACTTTAATATTGGGATAAAGCTTCTGAAAATCCGCGATCGCCTTTTCATAAATCCTTCTCTGGTTGATATTCGTATCATTTTTGGCCCAGAAGGTCACTTCATACTGTTTTGTCTCATCGAAATTTTCCGGAACCGAAAAAACTGCCCGCTCCCGGGATCCGTGGCATCCACAAAGAAAAGCCATTCCGATGAATCCTGCTGCAGCCAGGATCGTTTTTAACCGGCGCATCATCATCCTTTTGTCCCTCCTCTGCTGACACCTTCCATAATCTTTTTGTGGAAGACCAGAAACAGAACCATCAGCGGCACCGAAATGACCACCACCGCAGCCATCATGGCAGGAATATTCTCCCGCCCGAAGCCGTTCTCACGGATCTCCTGAATCCCGTTGGAAACCAGGAAATATTTCTCATCATCCGTGATCAGACGGGGCCATACATAAGAATTCCAGCACTCGATCACCTTCAGGATCGTTACAGTAACGACTGTGGGACGGCAGATCGGGAGCATGACACGGAACAGATATTTAAGATCCGATGTACCGTCCACCTTCGCCGCCTTATAAAGTTCGTCCGGAACCTGCTCAAAATTCTCTTTCAGCAGGTAAATATAAAACACCGAAGTGACCGATGGCAGGATCAGGCCCAGATAGGTATTTCGAAGCCCCCAGTTGGTGATCGTCACAAAATTCGTGATGAAGACCAGCTCATTCGGGATCATCATAAGAGACAGGAAAAGAGTGAAGGTCAGATTCTTCCCCCGGAAATTCAGCCTTGCAAAAGCATAAGCCGCCAGCACGATAACAGCCAGCATAAGGCCGGTGGTAACAACGGTAAAAATCAGCGTATTCAGAAAATACCTTCCGAGAGAAACTGCCGTAAAAGCATCCTTATAATTCTGCAGGGTAGGCGAAAGCGTATAAAGCTTCGGCACGTATTCCGAATTGTAAGAACTGTAGGTCTTGACTGAGGTCAGCAGCATCCAGTAAAAAGGAAACAAAACAACCAGTCCCCAGATGACCAGGAGGATATAGGTGATGGTCAGACGCGTTTTCTCATTACGCCTGGCCGTACGGTTTATTTTTTCGTAAGATGCCATTCTCTGTTCACCTCTTTCTCTTGCTGACCAGCAGGTTAATACAGGTGATCGTCAGGATGATAACAAACAAGATCAGGGCCGCCGCCGAAGCATAGGAAGGATATCCGCCGCTGTCGCCGTAAAGCATATCGTACACATAACCGACGATCGTATTCATACCGGCCGAATTCAGGTCGGTCCCGAAAATCGCCACCTCATCACTGTACGCTTTAAATGCCCCGATAAACCCGGTGATCACCAGATAAAAAATCATGGGAGAGATCATCGGCAGTGTGATCCTGGTAAAGATCCGGAATCTGGAAGTTCCGTCCACCCGCGCCGCCTTATAATAGTCCGGATTCACAGAAGCAAGGGCACTGGTCAGAATCAGGATCTTAAAAGGCATGACGACCCAGATGGTATAAAAACACATGACGAACATCTTGGCTGCATAGGGCCCCTCGATAAAATCAATAGAACTGCCGCCAAACCACTGGATGATCAGATTCACAAACCCATCCGTGTAATTTGTCTTCTTAAACAAGATCATAAACACCAGGCCAACAGCCAGCGTATTCGTCACATACGGCAGAAAATAGATCGTCTGGAACAGATCCTTTAACGGTTTAATCGAATTCAGACCAAGAGAGATCAAAAGAGCGATTCCTGTCGACAGCGGAACCGTAATGACCACCAGGATCAGCGTATTCTTGACAGCCTGCAGAAAATAAGGATCTCTCAGAACATAGGAGAAGTTGTATCTGCCGTACCCGAAAAAGCTCTGGGAAGCAAAATTATACCCTTCCTCCACGGAATAAATGACAACATCCACCAGAGGGTAGACCATAAAAAGTCCCAGGAAAACAATAGCCGGAAGAAGGTACAGCCAGCCTTTCAACGATTTTTTATCCATACTTTCCTCTTTCCTGACCCGCCCTTTGCGAGTCATCCAGGTAGATCCGAAACCATGTTTCAGACCTTACTTCACAGTAAAACGGATCCGTGAACCATCCTGCCTGCTGAAAAGATGCACCTTGGCAGGCTTCAGGGCAAACCCGATCTTACCCGTCCCAAGAGAAGCCGCTCCTTCGGAGCTCACAATAGCCCGGAACGCCGGCTGTGTGCAGGCCGAATGAGAAGCCACCACGCTGGTATCACGCCCCATCACCTCAACAGAACTCAGCTGACAGGAAAGCGGTCCTCCCTCCTGGATCATAAACCCTTCCGGCCGGATACCCACACAGACCTCCGTTTCATTCTTCTCCGGAAATACATCCAGAACAGCTTCCTCTCCAATATACAATTTGTTCTGCCGGATCGTCCCGTCAAAAATATTGATCGGCGGTGTGCCCAGGAACTTCGCCACAAACAGATTGACCGGATCATCATAGACCTCCTGCGGCTTTCCGATCTGCTGGACGACCCCCGCTTCCATTACGACGATCATGTCCGAAATGCTCATGGCTTCTTCCTGATCGTGGGTGACAAACACGGTGGTGATTCCTGTCTCCCGCTGGATCCGGCGGATCTCCTCCCTTGTCTGAAGCCTCAGCCTTGCATCCAGGTTGGATAAAGGTTCATCCAGAAGAAGCACCCGCGGCATCTTAACCAGGGCCCGGGCAATAGCCACTCTCTGCTGCTGCCCGCCGGAAAGTTCGGAAGGCTTTCTATCCAGGAGCATGTCGATCTGCACCAGGGCTGCTGCCTTTTTAGAACGCTCTGTCATCTCGGTTTTGGATAGTTTATCCTTTCCTTTAAAGTTCTGCAGCGGAAACATGATATTCTCCAGAACCGTAAGATGCGGATAAAGCGCATAGCTCTGAAACACCATCCCCACGCCCCGGTTCTCCGGCGGAAGCGCGGTCACGTCATCCTCTCCAAAAAAGATCCTGCCGCTGGTGGGTTTTTCCAGCCCGCAGATCATGTTCAGAGTAGTACTCTTACCGCACCCGGAGGGCCCCAGGAGGCCGATCAGCTTGCCGTCCGGAATCTCAAAATTAAAATTATTAACCGCAATAACATCCTCTTTGATCTTCTTGTTGCGGTTCGGATACCGCTTCGTAAGATTTTCCAGTACAATCTTCATAAAACCAGTCCTTCCTGCGTAAAGACACTATTCAGGGATCACCTTTCAACGTGCCTGACACCATCCTTCTCAGGGTGAATTCTTCACAGCCTCCCTGATCCTTTTTGCCAGTTCTTTCATTCTGGACCTGTATACCTTGCAGACTTTGCGGTCGTAGGTATACAGGCCGTTGATCTCCTCTTCCACATCCGAAACCTGTGTATATACAGCCCCGCAGAGACCTTCCGGAATAGCCGGCAGCACCATCTTTTCATACATCTGAAGAATACGCTCTGTCAGATCGCTGCGCGTGGTAACTGTACCGTATCCGAGACTCTTTTTTTCCCGGTCCGCCCGCGTAAACTCATGTCCCGGCACCTCAAGGCCATACCCTCCGCACTCCGACAGAAGCATGGGGCGTTTCCCCGGTCGAAGCCTGCGGGACACAAAATATACATGTCGGCTGTCAAAATCGCTCTTCTTCTGCGCAAACCAGCCGGAGGTGGAATCCACCGGTCTGGTCGTATCAAGTGTTTTCAGTTTTTCATATAGCCTGTCACTTTCAAACTGCCCCCACCCCTCATTAAAACAGGTCCAGCATACAACACAGGGATGATTATACAGTTTTTTTACGACCCCCTTCATATGGTGGATAAAAATCTTCTGCCGCTCTTTTTCCTTCGCGGGATCCTCCAGTCTGGTCACCGAGATCCTTTCCGGACTGCCGGTTCTGTCCCTTCTTTTTCTGAATCCCAAAGTCGGAAGCACCGTATCCCGGGTATAGTCATAGCCGCCGGAACTGACAAAATCCTGAATGACCATCATGCCCAGACGGTCACAGAGATAGTAGAACTGTTCAGGCTCGATCTTCACATGTTTTCGAAGCGTGTTAAAACCAAGCGACTGCATCCGCAGAATATCTCTTTCGTAATCTTTCCAGGAATCCGGAACAAAAATACCATTTTCAAAATACCCCTGATCCAGAACACCATGCAGAAAAATCCTCTGCTGATTCAGGAAAAAGCCGGCCGGAGAATTTCCCGTGACAGGAAAAACATCTTCCCGTTCTTTTACCATAACTGTTCTGAGGCCAAAATAAGTCAGGATCGTATCCCGTCCGGCACGGACTTCCATATAATACAGGTACGGATCTTCCGGGCTCCACAGATGCACTGTATCGCTGATCCCCGATCTATCAAACAACTCATAAAGATTCAGAAAGCCATGATTCTTTTCAAATACGACCCAGTCTGTCGCCCGAGAAAGACGACCGTCCTCTCCCGGTACCAACCGCACCATCAGCCGGCCGTGAAACCATCCCTGGTCCCTCTCTCCCGACTGCTCAAAGTCAGGTCCCGGATCTACATCCGATGCCGGGTCCAGCATGGCTTCCTCCTCCGTCCGCCCCATGATCACCCTTACATGAACACCGCGAAGATAAACGTCCGGTCTGAGTTTAATATCCGAAATATAGGCAAAAGGCACCGGTTCGATCCACACCGTCTGCCAGATTCCACTCACAGGGGTATACCACATGCCGCCTGGGTTCTTAGATTGTTTGCCCCGCGGATATACTTCTGACTGGGTATCCACAGCGAGCACACGGAGAGTGTTTTCTTCACCGGCTTCGACAAGATCTGTAATCTCAAAAGTAAAAGGAAGATACCCGTCTTCATGCCTGCCCAGATACTCCCCGTTCAGAAAGACTTCCGCCGTCTGATCCACCGCTCCAAAATGCAGAAGAATCCGGCTGCCAATATAGTCTCTGGGAAGCGTAAAGGTTTTTTCATAGACGAGCACATTTCCAATGCCCAAAGAAGCGCTGTTCTTGCTTCCCGCATTGAAATTACCGGCATTGGGGATGCCTGCATCTCTGGCACCTGCCTTTAAGCTGCCCGCATTTTTTGAACCGCCGCTTTCCTGCCATAAGGAATTTTGTGCCTGCGGCGGATATGGCATTCGAATGGGTTTACCCATCAAAGTCCACCCATCATTCAAAAGCATATATTTTTCCCGCACCATCTGCGGTCTTGGATAATCAAGGTTCATAAGCATCCTCCATTATTATCAGATAATATTTTACCAATCTGCTACCTATTAGTCAAACAGAACATGGATAGAAAGATGAGAGAATCTCTTCTTTCTATCCATTTAATTAGCGGACAGTTTCTGATTTCTGGTAAGTAATGGAATGTATCACCGAATATATAGGAGGAGGTATTACAATTCTCCGTCAAGGAGGGTTATTCACAGCCAGGGAGGTTATATTTTTTTAAAATTTGCCCTTGACAAAAAAGGCCTTATGTCGTACAATACATTTTGTTGCCGGAAAAGAGAAATCTTTGATGCGACGTGTGCGTTTAGCTCAGCTGGATAGAGCGTTTGGCTACGGACCAAAAGGCCGGGGGTTCGAATCCTCTAACGCACGCTAATAAAACAGCCACTTCTCAGAGTAATGAGAAGTGGTTTTTTTGTGTCAGATTGTAAACGCCCTTCCGTCTCCACCTCATCATAGCTCTGGTACTGGTATTCCTCAGTAGCCATTTATCAGGTCCCATGTGCAATCGACGATATCTGGCACCCTAAAAACCAAAGGTGATATGTTTCATTCATCAATACCTTGAAAATCAGATGGATACTTTCGGGGATGAAAAAAGCCCATGAGATATTCTCCCATGAGCTTAGTGAAAATTGCCTGCTGGTTATTTATTGGTTGAGTCGGAGACTCCCGATTCTCCTTACCAGGGTTTGTTTATTTCCAGTAATTAATCACATACACTTACGGACCATTTCTTCGTCATTAATCGCGAGATCAAGTAGTCTGCTGAGAAGGCCTGTATATCCCTTCCCGTATTCCTTGGCCTTTTTTAAGGTACCAGGAGATATACGAAGTGAGATTGTTGGCTTCACTCTGTTTTCATGGTTTATCCGTTTAAACTGCATCAACTGTTCCTTCATCATGAGCGGACTGTCATCATCAAATACGGGTTCCTTCTTTTCAGCAGCTTCCAACTCCCGGAGTTCTTCTTCCGTAAGTTCTACATTCAAATCATTCAAAGTCATCTTCACCATATTCATACCTCGCTTTTTCATCCTTCGACGCCACCCGAGCAGATATCAATCTGATTGTGTTTTGTTCCCTGAAAGCGCATACAACAAAGAGTATTTTCCCTACTTTTCCAAGTATGTCGAATCGCAATTCCTGTACATGTTCCTCATCTTCACGTATCAGCTTATTTGGATCAAGAAAGACTTTTGCCGCTGTTTTAAAATGAATTCCATGCTTTATAAAATTGACTCGATCCTTTTCTTCATCCCACTCAAAGGAGGCGTTATTCAGGTCAATATCAAAATTATCATACATAAATTACTTCTTTCATTATTAGTATACTTCATGGAAGGGCAAATTGCAATACTATTTGTGATACGCTAAATTGGTCAGACAATGCTATTTTCCTTCAGAGGGTGCGGAAAAGGCCCATGAGATATCTCCCATGAGCCTGGTGAAATTGCCTGCTAATTGTTCTGTGGTTGATCTGGAAAATCCTGATTCTCCGTAAAAACCATGATTAAACTATACCATAACATACCATTTTACATTTCATTGGCTTCATTTTTAAGTCCAATGCTTCGACAGCTCTTTAATTACTATGCTCTCAAAAGATACAACCCCAGAATACGATGAAAGGCTGCTTTTATTTGGGACATTGATTCAATAATTAATCAAACATTTTATCATCTGCATCCTGCGACGTTCATTTTAGCCTTGGCTTTCTTCCACAAATACACAATTATCGTGAGTCTGACAAAAGCTTTCTGCAGGACTTCCAGTCGTTCCAAAGATATAGACTTTATCGCACCCTTCAAATACATTCTCAGAGATTACGCAGTTCTCCGGTACGGCTGTCTGCATTTATTCTTCATGCAGGAGCTTATCTTCCTATAATTTATCTGTCCATCCTTATCCGAAAAGACATAATCTGTAATAAACCCCTTTTCCTCTTCTACCTCTTTTACAACTTTTAAAAGATTCCTTATATCCTCCGTCATAGGAAATTTTCTGACTTTATCATTTTTTGTAGACGACATGTAATATTCTTCCACTTCCTTCCACATTATGACACCATGCCCCACACTATGACAATATAAGCCACATTGTTCCACAACGTCCCACTTTTTCCCACAAATAAACAATACGTCTGCAGCAACCATATTTCTTATTCTGGAAACCATCCGCAACAAAAAAACCGTACAGCGCCGATTTAGCGTTATACGGTCTATGTTCTTTATATATCCGGCACTGTGTCCGGAATAAAGCGTTTTCTATATGGAAGAAGGATAAAACTTGCTCTGTGAGGCGTTTTCAGTAATAGCAATGTGGAATTCTGCATTAATCATCCTGAAAAACGATTACAGAGGGTGTATCCCATAAGGGCGGCGTAATTCAGCATTTTGGCGGATTGTTTCGGCTATAAGAAGGGGATGTGCTTATATCACACACCACTTTAAAAAAACGCACTGGTACTAACCCCTATCTATTCTGCCGCACATTATATAATCTTCTCACTTCCATGACCTTTTCTCCTTCAATTTCCGTAACAACATAATAGATTATATAATTCCCAACATAAATACGATAATACACATTCGCTCGATCTTTCTTGGAATGATACGGTTCAAATGATTCACAAAACGGTAGTCGCTCCATTATTGCATGATCCAATGCATAGTACAGATTTACAGCCGCATCAGGGTTTTTCAGCTTATTAGCAATATAATCCAGAACTTTATCCAAATCTTTCTCATATTGCGCAGAATACCGGAGCTCATAATCATACATTAAATTTCTCCTTCATCCTCTGATGCAGTTCTTCACGTGAGTAGAACACGGTATTCGTCCTGGCAAATTCGTCAGCCTCATCCAGAAAACGTTCTGTATCATCATGTTCTTCTTTCCAGTCACGCAACAATACTAATAATCTCGGCAACTCTTCATCCGGTGTCTTATCTAAAAGCATCTGTATCTCTTCTCTTGTACTCATATAATATCACACCTCCTGATGAATCCAATTATACCACCCCTTTCCATCCTGCACAATAGGGGCGTCATTTCAGCAAATATCACCGCCGTACCCATGATGAATACCCCCGGATGAAAAACCAATGACTTCCAGGCATATATTCAGCAGTATCCATTTACCAGACTTCATGTGCAATAGACGATATCTGGCACCCAAAAAACCAAGGGTGATATGTTTCATTCATCAGTACCTTGAAATCAGATGGATACTTTCAAGGATGAAAAAAGCCCATGAGATCTTCTCCCATGAGCTTGGTGAAAATTGCCTGTTAATTGTTCAGTGGTTAATCTGGAGAATTTTGATTCTCCGAACTAAGATCTGCTTTAATGTCTTCTTTAAGTCAGT
>CACZPF010000322.1 GCA_902782975.1 uncultured Lachnospiraceae bacterium | reverse complement strand
CCAGTGAATGTATGGCCATTCTTGCCGTACTTACGAACTCATCTTTGTCTGTTGACGAAGCGGTCCGCCAGTCCACAGAAAATGATGTTTTCCTGAAGACACAAAAAGGGTTTGGCGCACTGGGAACCGGCGGAGATATCCGCCATATGTTTGTAGCTGCAGTCACGGCGTTTAACAACATACCGGATGATCCCGCCACGTTCGAAGCACTTTCCAGTACGATACTGTCTGTTATTATATCCATAGAAATAGCGATCCTCATTATGATCGTAAGTTCTTCTGCTTCCGCTTCTTCCTCCAGTCACTGAGAGAAGAAGGGGGTATTATTGGCGCAGTAGATGCGCCGGAAAAGAGGAAAATCTGAGCAAAATATCGAAAGGAAAGAACCGGAAGAAATTCAGGGGTTTCCGGACCTTTATTAAGTTCCTTTTCTATACGGTCATTCTGGCAGCGATATTCTGGTATCTCCAGCCGGAGGATCGCACACAGCAGGAGATCGTACCTGTCGATCCGGCGGCATCCCTGAGTATAGTGGACAAAGATCCGGCATCGATCCCGGATTATGCAGGGGAGGATATCATCGAACTGAATGACGGCAGACCCTGTTTTAACGAATATGATCTTATAGGAACGACCGGGGAAAAATATAGTCCGCTGGATCATCTGGGACGCTGTGGAACGGCAATAGCCATGCTGGACCGGTCCATGATGCCGACAAAAGAGAGGGAGTCTATACGAGAGATCCGGCCGACCGGATGGGTGCAGAACAAATACCCCGGTATTATAGATTCCGATCCGCCCTATCTCTGGAACAGAAGTCACCTGATCGCCTACGCTATGACCGGGCAGAATGCGAACGAGCGGAACCTGATTACAGGGACCAGGTATATGAATGTGGTGACAATGCTTTTATACGAAGAAAAGGTCCTTGATTATCTGGATCATTCGGAAAACCATGTTCTCTATCGTGTCTCTCCTCTTTTTAAGGAATCCGACCTTGTAGCAAGGGGTGTAGAGATGGAAGCCTGTTCTGTGGAAGATAAGGGAGCAGGTGTTCTTTTTCATGTATTTGTGTATAATGTTCAGCCCGGGATAGAAATTGATTACAGCACCGGCAGAAACCGGGCCGCAGCATTTTCTATGACTCCGGCCACGGGTCTGACGGCACTATGGACAATTCCTGCCAGGCGTCCGGGATGCTTAACTTAATGACATTGGAGCCGTCTACTTACGAGTTTTCACAATTACTTATTTCACAAGGAGGTTTTATTTATGTACTGCAAATTCAATAAAAACTCCCGGATACGCTTTCATAAACTTTTAGCACTGTTTATGGTTTTTTTGCTGACCGCCGTGTGTATTTTTCCGGTGAGTGCAGCCGGCCAGCTGGTTTCTCCCCCGAAACGTGAGTATCGTTACGGAAAGCTGAGGGTGCTGTTTCCGTCTTACACAGAGCTTGTTGAATTAAAGGTTCTTCATGATGAAGCCTCTGATGTCCTGTTCGTCAATCCTCTGGATTTTGTGGGGAGGCTGTCGGATTACATCTGTAATACGGATGGTGATGTAAAACAATGCTTTATATCGGTCTGCGAAAGAGAATTTATGTTTGACGCCGGAGGCGGCTTTTTTACCATGAAACTGGGCGAGGTTGAATGCCAGTATCATATGAATACTCCTGCTGTTAAGGTGGATAATATCATCTGGCTTCCGGCGAATGAATTCTTTCATTTTATCCATGCAGCCGTCTGCCGGCACTCTGTAGATCATGACGAATCTGAATGGGAACCGGAATATGATTTTTTAATGATCGGCAATCCGGTCTGGACACTTCCGGATCTTCTTTACTACATTTATAAATTTAATAAGGGTCTGGGGTGGATGTTTACCTATCAGGATGATTTTGGCCTTACGGATGAGCAGGTAATGGATAAAGCGGCAAAGGCGGCCGTTGCTTCTGCCGTGTATTCCCATCTCACATTGGATCTCTCCAGTATGCTGGATCTGTATTCCGAGAACGTAACATCCGCCGCCAATTCGATCGCCAGGCTCGGACAGAGTATTTTCGGAGGTGATACCGTTACTTTTGCCTCCGGCTATGCCAAAACAAAATTCAGGATGTTCCTTGATGCCATGACCATTCCCTCCAAAGAGGAACTGAACGCCAAAATGAAAAGCTATGACAGCACCGCTTCCTTTGCGGCCTCTGCCCTGGAGATCGGAAACAAGATCATTGAACGGCTGGCATGGGCATCTGTCAGTGATATTTGTGATTCGATTGATAAAGTGGAACAGTTCTCTGCAGGAATCTGTAAAGCGTTTGTAAAGGAATCGGCCCAGCCTGCCATCCATTCTATATTGCAGACCAAGAGGGATGTCGATACAGGTACTACGACCCTGGGACTTGGGCTTGACCTGCTTCGCTTCAGCATGGTTTCTGCCAGTATTATGGACAATATTAATAATCAGGATCAGCAGATGATGGATGCCATTTCCTATTATCTGGAAAGATCCTCCTGGCACCATGGAATCGATGCAGAAACAAGAGCTGCTCTTGATAAAGCCTTCGAGCAGGTAAAAGATCAGAATAAGCATATCGATCAGGAAATGACCCGGGAATTTTTCGATATCGCCGGTCTTGATGTAGCAGCGGTTCTGGGGCTGAAGTTTCTCAGCGGCCCGGCTTTTGTTACTTCCATGACAAATGTTTTATATGATGTCCTGGCATCCGTTAATGAAGGTATCCCAGGTGCAGATGAGCCTGAAGCATTCGAAATGACCATGTTTGCCATGCCGTATGAAGTGGATGCACTGCGGGAATTTGCCTATGATTATGTAACTTTTGTTATTGGCAACAGGTATACGAATCAGGAATATATTGGTAATTCCGGGTTACTTGCACTGAATTATCTGAAATCCTGCCTGGTCACAACGGAAGCAGCCAGAAAAGCCTATGCATCTGCCGGAGTACAGGATAATGCAGCATATATGAATACGGCCTACAATATTTCTTCGATCTCCAATCTGCTCCGGCAGCTCTCGGAGTGCCTCAGCGAGATAGATAAAGATCCATATAAAGCATACGGGGTCCAGTTCCATGATAAAGGGGTGGAAGATTTTACGGCGCCTGATCTTGATATTATCCCCCTGGTGCTTTTCGAACTGGACGTTGCCTTTTCCTACGATCCGGAATTCGGTTTCGGAGGACCGGTCACCATGTATCTTCTGGATAGTGTGGGAGCCCTGCGGCTTACAGAGAATGGCGAGCCGGTGCCCGGCACATTTATGGATGTATCCAAATATTTTTCCTACCGACCGGGTCCTCTTGAGGATGCAGGAGGCCTGAACACGCAGCTGAACGCCTGGAAAATACCGGGCAATAAAGTGCTGATCCAGTTTGACCATGGGGTCATAGCGGCGGGTTCTAATCCGCCAAGGACGGAAAACTACTTTACCCTTTATCAGCTGGATTCCCGAAACGGGATCTCTGTCATTATGGAAGGACAGTATAATCAGTATATGGATGTTTACGGTTCCTATGTTGACACAACAAAGTGTACAATAGATGAAGCAGAAAGCACTCTGGAAACACTGGAACAGAAGATCAAAGAGCTGACAGAAAACCTGATCAATTTTGTTTCCCGTAAGATCCGCATCGGCTATGGCTCTACAAGAGACCTGCTTGTTGATTATCCCTGCATCACCAGTCTGGACAATGAAAGAGCTCCTCTGCTGCTTTCGATCGGGACCGATGGAACCAGCGATCTTCCGCCGACCTTTGAGAATCTGGTTTTACAAAAACAGAGGGAACAGTATGTGAAAGAACTGGCGGAGCATTGATCCCGTTACGGGGGAACACCGATGTGAATGTGAATTCACTTTCACATACAGAAAAAATGAAAATCAAAATACAAATAAAATATACTGATTTTAAAATTCATTATTGACAAGACGGCGGCATACTGTTATATTTATGATGCATTGTCATGAGCGAGGTGAAAAACATGTATCATATTTATAAAGATCATGCCCGGAATCTTCCGTATGTGCGGATCAAAAAGATCGAACTTACGAACTTTAAAGGAGTTCAGCACGGTGTTATAGAATGCAACTGTGCCAGAGAATTCATCCCCTGCAATACAAAGTCTGATATTCTCGGCCTTTATGGCCAGAACGGTTCCGGGAAATCTTCGCTGGTGGAAGCACTGAGGACCCTGAAAGGGATCATCGGCGGCTATCATATCGATCAGGGATTTGCAAAATATATCCATGTTTCTTCGGAGGCTGCACATCTCGCAGTTGAACTGGATCTTCAGTATCCTTCCGGCACAGTGGCAACGGTCCGGTATGAGGTGAAGCTGGAGGGCAGGGAAAAGCAGGATCCTATCCAGAAGACGGATGTCAGTGAAGAGAACATCCATGAAAAGTATCCATTCATCTCGGAAGAAGTGATCAAGACGGATCTGTATGCCGATGGGACTACCGGCCGCATGCATGCAATCGTCGATACGAAAAACAGACTGTTCTGCGGGGATTCTCTGGAAGATCAGTATTTTGACAAAAATGATCCCCGGGTGAAGGAAGAACTGGTTTATATCAAGAGAAAGACCTATGAAGATTCCCGGTCGTTTGTATTCTGCAATGCACTGTCCGAAACATTGAACTTGAAAAATACGGAAGAAAATCATACAAAATATTATGAGATCCTTGCCGAGATCAATCTGTATTTCGAGAATTTCCTCTACGTTCTGGGGACGCGGACCAGCGGCCTTGTACAGCTGAAGGCAGGCATCCCGATCTATCTTCCCATGAACGACAGGGCACTGGTACTGACGGAGAAGACGGTCGTATCACTGCAGACCTTCCGGTATGTGGAAAACGCGGTCAGAGATATCAATATTGTACTCGATACACTGATCCCGGGCCTGCAGCTGGGTATTAAGGGAATCCCGACCATAACGGAAAACGGGAATGACGGAATGTTTGTAAAGATGATGTCGATCCGTGGAGATAAAGAGTTTCCTTTTGATTATGAATCGGACGGGATCATCAAGATCGTTTCCATTCTGGCGGATTTTATCGTCGCCTATAATCAGGGATCTACCACGCTGGTGGTGGATGAATTTGATTCCGGTGTATTTGAATATCTTCTGGGAGAACTTCTCCAGATTTTCGAAAGCTCCGGGAAAGGGCAGTTTATTTTTACCTCTCACAATCTTCGCCCGCTGGAAGTGATCGATAAAAAATTCATCCGGTTTACGACGTCTGATGAAAACAACCGGTATTATAAATTAAAGAATATCGGCAATACCAATAACCTGAGAGACCTGTATCTTCGTGAGGTGCAGCTGGGCAATCAGGATGTGGAAATATATAAGAGAACCAAGACATTTAAAATAGCGAAGGCTTTAAAGCTGGCCGGAGGGGAGACGCAGGATGGCAGGGAATAAAGCTTTTGTCTGCTTTTGCGTCGATGGCCAGACAGATGTTGATGTTCTTCGCGCTCCGTTTGAAGAAATGTTTGATGCGGTCGGCGGAAATGATATCAATGTTGATTTCCGGTATGCCCGCTTCCAGGGCGAAAATCATGGCGATATAACCACGTTGAAGGGTGTCACACCGGAAAATATTGAAAAGATGATCTATAAGTATTACTTCAAGGATCAGGATAAAGGTTCGGAACTGGGCTGGAAGGATCTTACATATATTATCCATATCATAGATCTGGACGGAGCTTATCTTCAGGGAGAAGACAGGATCAGGGTATTTACACCCGAGGAGAAGTGCCTGGCGGACCAGATGGCCACAGGGGACAAGGTGAAAACGACCTTGTACTTCGAAGATCATATCGCGGTCAGGCAGGATGAGAAATCCCTCAACCAGAATTGTGCCGGTCTTATGGAGGAACGGAATCACAGAAAGCGGCGGATGATCGAGCAGCTTCTGTCACTGGACGGGATCACCGTCGGAAAGAAAACGGTAAAGTACAGACTATATTATTTTTCCTGCAATCTGGACCATTATTTATATGGAGAGGCGAACCTGACAGCAGCCGGGAAAATGCAGCGGGCGGCCGCTTTTTCCAATCAGAATGGTGATGCCCGGGCACTGGGGGATTTTTTTGAGAAAAGTGAATTCAGTACCTGTGATGATTATCTGCAGTCCTGGAAAAAGCTTCGGAAGGGCTGTGCCTCTCTGGACAGAGGAACCAATGTAAATCTTCTGATCCGGGAGATACAAAATTCGGACCTGAAAGACTGGCTGTAAACCAGAGGGACGAACAGGAGGTTTGTCCCAATGTTCAAATCCATAAAGCGGAGGAGGCGTTGTGCTTCCCCCGCTTTTGTCTGCAGAAAATTACGGGTGCTATTGACTTAGAGTTTACTTTAAGCCTTACAATCAAAACAGGATCCATGAAAACGCGGGAATAACTGTTTGACGCAGAAAATCCGTCATTTGGACTGTAAAAAACCTGCGGGCAGGCGAATGATCATGTAAAATGACAGTTAATGAATAATCGTGAGACTCTCCATACAATTCAATCGATGCAGAGACTTTTGCAATTACCTGGTATTCTTATAATTAAGAGGAGGAATCTT
>CACZPF010000321.1 GCA_902782975.1 uncultured Lachnospiraceae bacterium | reverse complement strand
CGGAGCCGTTCAGTTTTTCTTCTTGGGAAAACGGGCAGCCGGATAACTGTAATGGCAATGAAAATTATGGTATGATTTTTGCAAAATCCGAAGCATGGAATAATTATGCCGTTCCAGGCAGCTGGAATGACTCACCGGAGGATGTTCGCAGCAGCAGCGGAGAACCGGTTTATGGCTTCATCTGTGAATATGATTATGAGAAAAATCATGTACCGGAAGCTTACCTTGATGCAGCGGAAATGTCCGAAGGCCGGCTGCATATAGGAGGATGGGGATTTGATCCGGATGATACGTCACAGCCGCTGACGGTTCATGTATACGTAAGAGACGAAGAAGAGAACCATATCTTCCTGGGCGAAATCACGGCAGATCAGGAGAGACCCGATCTCAACGCGGTTTTTGGATGTGGAAATTATCATGGTTTCGACTATGCATTCAAAGGATTTCCGGAGGGAATTTATGATGTTTGTGTGGCTGTTCTCGACCTTGAAACAGGAAGTGGAAATCCCGTATGGCTGATTAAAGAAGATATTCATCTTACTCCCGAACCGGATTTTGTGCTGCCATCGTCTTTAAAGGTAATTGAAGAAGAGGCCTTCGATGGCGATAAATTTACTTATGCAGAACTGGCGGAAGATGTAACAACTATTGAAAGCAGGGCCTTTGCAGATTGTACAGAGCTCTGGCATATTTATATTCCGGAAAGAACAGTTTCTATCAGTCAGAAAGCCTTTGAAGGAGTACCTGAGAATCAGCTTACCATTCATGGAAAGTCTGGGAGTTTTGCGGAATCCTACGCACAGATAAACGGATATTCATTTAAAGCACGTGAGTAATTTTTTGCTAATTGATGGATGCCTTGTCAGATCTTTTGTAGGACACAGAAGATACGGAAGAAGCGTTTGTGCAGACACACAAATTTTGGAAAACTTCTTAGCTCGTTTCATACCATTCAATCGAAGCAGAGAGATTCGCAATTATCTGAAAAGCGACAGAAAAAAGCCCTGTGACATAGGGCTTTTTTCTGTTGATAAGAATACTTCAGCCTGAAAAGCCGGAAAATCTTCGCATAATTCGGCATGTACATTAATATAGTACTATGTCTCCTTTTAAAAGAAGGTTCATTTTGCTGTTTTTATTTGAAAGCAAAAGGCCGTGAATGATAACAGATAGCTGGCCATACCCATGTGTTTTTAATTAAATGTTTTACTTCTTTCGAAGCTATGCTATAATATTTTTGTTGATTTTGCTTAATCGATCGAATACGAGAGGGTATAAATATGGAATTAAGCAGTTATAAATGTCGTAATTGTGGAAATGATCTGATCCTTGACGATGGGTATAAAACATGGAATGAGTATCAGAAAATTCATCCGGATGCGCCGGTTGACCGGGCTGGATACTGTACGAACTGTAAAAAGTGGGTTCCGACGATCAAAAATGGAGATGTGCAGATTGCAGAAGAGCTTAATACACTGCAGATGCGGATCCGGAAAAGGATCGAGGATGATGCAAGAAAAGCCAGACAGCAGAAAATGCTTATGGCCGGAGCGGGTGCTGCCGCTATTCTGTGCGCGCTGGCGGCAGCTTTTTTCTTTTTATACTACAAGCCGAGGCAGAATTATAAAGCAGCGAACGATCTGTTTGACCAGGGTGCCTATGCAGAAGCACTGGAAAAATATGAAAGCCTTAAAGTAGGCGACAGTGCGGACAGAGCTGTTCTCTGCGAAGCTTTTCTCGCCCTGCAGCAGAATGATATCGAGACAGCGCTCGGAAAGCTGGAATCTCTGAATCTTTCAGATAATGCCCTTTCGAAAGATGTAAAAGACGCGATCACCCGTAAGGTAGCTTCGTGGAAGACAAACGGAATCTCCGCAGAAGGGCTGATCTCCCTGTTAGACAGGAGAGATACCTACGATCCCGGCAATACCCTGGATGTCGATGCCCTGACGATGGAAGCGCATGTCAGCTTTCTGGAAGAAAGTCCGGCAGAGACACTTTCCTTTGATGTGGACGGCGATGGAGCGCAGGATCTTGTTACGCTGACACAGGATCGCCAGATCGAGGCCTACCGCATGGTGGATACGGAGAACGTAGGGGTTGCGGTGTCGCATG
>CACZPF010000320.1 GCA_902782975.1 uncultured Lachnospiraceae bacterium | reverse complement strand
GGGTTTTCCAGACGGGCCTGGTATTCGCGCTTCATTTTGTGGAAAAAGACCCTTTCTTCTTCGCCGGGAACAGGTTCGTCAAAGACACACTCCCGCCCTGAGCCGGTCCGGGCAAATTCTGTACGCGGAATGGTTTCCCGTTCTTCCGGGAGAACAAGAACTGCTTTTTCGGAGAGAAGAGGATACCCGAAGTTGCAGTGATAGATCTGCATGATCTCTTCATCCTTCGGCGTCTGATTGGTGATGACATCGGTGATGGTGACGGATGAACCGAAAACGGGAATGCGGATCGTACGTTTTACTTCGAGGCAGTGTCCGAACAAGGCGCTTTCGCGGACCGTTCCCCTGACGATGATCTCATCCTCCGTCATTTCCTGGCAGATGTGTTCGGCGGCCAGACTGTGGTAACGCCCGTGCAGAGGATGCCATTCGCCCTGATCCCGGTTGGCCGGACCGGCGGAGCGCAGACCGCAGGTATAGACAAGTCCTCCCGGAAAGGTATTGAGAAATTCCGTCTCGTAAGGATTGATGGCGGCGGGACTGTCATAGCCGTTCTTGCTCATCCAGCTCATGTTGATGCCCTGAAAACGTGCCTGCCCGATATCCATCCCCGCATCCGGGAGGATGTCCAGCTCCAGCCCGCCTGCAGTGCGGACTTCGATGACGGAAGTGCCTTTTGCCTTGCCTTCGGCAATGGTGACACGGCGAAGCAGAGCCAGCTGCGAAGGATTGCCGATGTATCCTTTTCTGATGATCTCGTTCATATTCTGATCTCCTTTTATTGTTATACGTGCCGGGCAGATCTTTTGAAATCCATGCGGGATATTCTTTTTCAGATGCCGGATATCTGCGCCGGTTCGGTTTTCATCATGTAATCAAAATAGGTATCTTTTGAACGCTTCAGGTGGACCAGCATGGCGTCTGCCGCGTCCTCCCATTCCTCCTTCAGAGCGGCCCTGGTGATGGCAAGATGTTCCTGGATCGTGGATTCCCGCCTGGAAAGGGAATCCCTTCCCGTCATAAACCGTGAACGGGAGATCTGCATCTCCATGGTGGAATACTGATTGATGATGTAGGTGTTCTGTGAACTGTTGATCATCATGCGGTGAAAAGAGGCGTCCATTTCTTCGTAGGAATAATCCGTATCCGGTTCCTGCAGAAAACGGGTAAACTTCTCGTTATATTCTGCGTATTTTTCCGGGGAAATACGCATTCCATAGGTGCGGATACAGTAAGGCTCCAGAAGAAAGCGCATTTCATAGAGCATATTCAGTTCCCGGATACTCATTTCGGTCACGAGGATCCCTCTTTTGGGAAGGATCCGGATCATACCCTCCTGCTCCAGCCTGCCCAGGGCATCCCTGATCGGGGTCCGGCTGGTACTGATGTCCGCCTGGATCATCTCTTCCGTAATGATGGTATTCGGCGCATAAATACAATGGATGATATTGTGCTTGATCAGGTCGTATGCCTGATGTTTTAAGGGCTCTTTTTTCATATCAAGAACTCCTGAAAAGAAAGAATACATTAGACAGAAGATACATTTTCTATTATAGCAGAATCCCCTGATAATAACAACGAAAATGATGTATACAACGATATGGAAAGTTGTTCAAACACGGAAAAAGAGAAAAGAAAAATACACAAAAACAGGGCGGGAAAATTGTGCAATAGATAGAAAAATATAGGAAGCTTAGGGAATTCTAACATTTCTATTGACTAGAAAGCCAAAAGGTATTATGTTGTATACAACAAAAAAACATGGAGGGATAAATATGAAAACTGTACGCATTCCGGAACCTGGAAAAGTAGAAATCATCGAAACCGAGAAACCGGTCGCAAAAGAAGGCGAAGCTCTTCTTAAAGTCCTTTACGGCGGAATTTGCGGAAGTGACCTCGGAACCTACCGTGGAACTTTTGCCTATGCCGGTTACCCGCGGATCCCCGGCCATGAGTTTTCTGCACAGATCATCGAGATCGGTGAAAACGACAGAGGCTTGAAGCCAGGCATGATCGTTACCTGCAATCCCTATTTTAACTGTACCAAATGCTATTCCTGTGAAAGAGGCATGGTAAACTGCTGCGAATCCAATGAGACCATGGGCGCACAGAGAGACGGCGCTTTTTCTGAATACATCACCATGCCCGTCGAGCGTATCTACGACGGCAAAGGTCTTTCTCCCAGACAGCTTGCCCTGATCGAGCCTTTCTGCATCAGCTATCACGGCGCGTCCAGAGCAAATATCCAGCCGGGTGAAAAGGTCCTGGTCGTGGGAGCCGGTACCATCGGCACACTGGCAGCCATTGCCGCGAAGGCAAAGGGCGGCGAAGTTTATATCTGCGACGTGGCTGAAGCCAAGCTGAAATATGCGTATGAGACCTTCGGTCTTGCGGGAATGATCCTGAATGACGATCCGGATACGCTTATGGACAAGGTACAGGCGATCACCGGAGATCATCATGGATTTGATGTCTGTATCGAAGCAGTAGGTCTTCCCTCCACCTTCCAGAACTGTATCGACGCGGCCGCTTTTGGCGCACGTGTGGTTCTGATCGGCGTCGGCAAGAAGAATCTGGATTTCAACTTCACCCTGCTTCAGAAGAAAGAACTGAACGTATTCGGTTCCAGAAATGCACTGAAGAAGGATTTCCTGGAACTGATCGATCTCGTATCCGGCGGACAGGTAGACCTTGAGAAGATCGTTATGAATCCCGGTTCCGAGGACCCGGCTCTCCGTTCGGAATATACACTGGACGAGGCTGACAAAGCATTTGAAGAATTCAGCAAATTCGGCGGCACCAAGCTGAAAGTTGTTATCAAGTTTGCAGATCCGGAATAATTGACGGCCGGAAATCATCAGAACTCTCTGCAATCATTACCTGTGAACGTTGCTCCGCCCGCTGCGGAGACGTAAATACATTTAAAAAAGGAGAAAACATTATGATGAAAAAGCTTACCCTTGTATCCCTTGCACTGGCAGCTATGATGGCAGTTCCGGTTATGGCTGATGACGTAACGATTCAGCTTGGCTTTGAAAACTCCGCATCGGAACCGGTTGGACAGGCTCTTCAGAAATGGGCGGATCTGATCGAAGAAAAAGGCGACGGCTCCCTGAAGATCGAACTGTATCCGGATTCTCAGCTGGGCAGCAAATCCGAGCTGATAGACGGCATGACCTTTGGCGAGACCTACATGACGCTTGCTGACGGCGCATTCTATGCAGACTATGGTGTAAAAGACTTTGGTATCGTATTCGGACCGTTCCTGTTTGACAACTGGGATCAGTGCTGGACACTCATCGAGAGCGACTGGTATGCCGATCAGTGTGCACAGCTGGAAGATCAGGGCCTGAAGATCGTTGCCTCCAACTGGAAATACGGCGAGCGCCACACCCTTACCACCAAAAAGGTTGAGAAGGTAGAAGACCTCAAGGGCCTTAAGATCCGTGTTCCCGGAAATGCCATTCAGACACAGGGCTTTAACGCACTTGGCGCGACAGCTACCGGTATGGACCTCGGTGATGTTTATCAGGCACTGCAGACAGGTACCATCGACGGCGCAGAAAACCCGCTGGCTACTCTGTACGGCAGAAAGCTTCACGAAGTTGCCAAATACCTCATCCTTGACGGCCATGTCCTGAACTTCACCACATGGGTCATGTCCGCTGATGTATGGAACAGCCTGACTCCCGAGCAGCAGGAACTGCTGGTTTCCACCGGTGAAGAAGCTGGAATCTATAACAACGAGCTTGTTGACCAGATGAATGATGAATATCTGAACATGATGGTTGATGAAGGCGTAGAAGTTGTAGACCCGTCAGAAGAAGTAATCGACGGCTTCAAGGCAGCTGCCCAGTCCTTCTATGATCACGGAAGCGAATTTGGCTGGAGCGACGGTCTGTATGAAACCGTGCGTGCAGCTATGGGAGCAGAATAATCAGCAGATTCCTGTAAAGAGTCTCTTTTAGAGAACAAAACAGCCGGTACGGTGGAAATATTCTGCCGTGCCGGCAGTGTACGGGAGCTGATGATAAATAATCAATGCAGTTGCCGAAGGCTTCTCGTACTGGCGGAAGTTATTTATCTTCAGCTCCTGATTTGTGCCATAAAAAAATCTGAAAGGAGACGTTCAGATGAAACGTGAAAGTACTTTGAAAAAAGTGATTTTTAATCTGGACATTGCAGTTGCGGCTATTGTGCTGATCGTGCTGATCGTTCTGACCTTTGCAGGCGTGATCATGCGTTACATTGTCGGGAAACCTTTTACATGGCTGGAAGAAGTACAGCTTTTCTGTATGGTCTGGATCGTATTTTCGGCTGCAGGCGCCGCCTATCGTACGGGAAATCATGTGGCGATCGAGATGGTCGTGGAAATGTTCCCGAAAAGCGTGCAGAAGGTTATTGAATATGTGATCGATGTGGTCGTAGTGGCAACCATCGCCTATCTTTTCTATGCCAGTATCGGATTTATTCAGGTATTCCTGAAAAACGGAAGATCCTCCAGTATTCTTCACATACCAATGTGGCTGCAGTACGGGATCGCTCCGGTATCCTATTTTATTTCTGTTATCAGTTATTTCTATGCGAAATATTTTGATAAAAGCAGGAAGGAGGAAAAAGCATGAGCAGTACTACAATATGTGCCGTTGCAGCCATTGTTATGCTGGTTCTTCTGTTCCTCAAGGTTCCGGTATATGTATCTGTTCTTGGCGGTTCCGCGATCTATTTTATTCTTGCGGGAGCAAACCCCATTGTTTATGCACAGCAGGCTATCACCGGTGTTGAAAGTATTTCTCTGCTGGCTATCCCATTCTTTGTATGCGCCGGTATCGTTATGAATTATACCGGGGTTACTTCCCGTATCATGGATTTCTGTTCTGTCCTGACCGGACGTATGACCGGCGGACTGGCACAGGTAAATATTCTTCTTTCTACCCTGATGGGCGGTCTTTCCGGCTCCAACCTGGCAGACGCTGCCATGGAAGCAAAGATGATGGTTCCGGAAATGGAGAAGGCCGGCTTTTCCAAAGCTTTTTCAACAGTTGTTACGGCTGTTTCCTCGATGATCACGCCGCTGATCCCGCCGGGAATCGCCATGATCCTTTATGGATGTATCGCCAATGTCTCCATCGGCAAGCTGTTTATGTCGGGCCTCAGTGTCGGCGCGATCCTCTGCATCGCCGAGATGATCATGGCTGCCATGATCTCCAGAAAGAGGGGATACAAACCGATGCGTACCACAAAGATCTCTGGCAGCGAGTTCTGGGGCGCGCTTCGTCCTGCACTGCTTCCACTGTGCCTTCCGATCATCATCATCGGCGGTATCCGTCTTGGTATCTTTACAGCTACCGAGGCAGGAGCAGTAGCCATCCTTTATGCAGTGATTCTGGGTGTGATCTACAGAAATATCCACTTTAAAGACATGGCTATCGCCATGAAGGAAACGGTTACTTCTACCGCCTCCATCATGCTGATCGTTTCCGCGGCTTCTGTTTTTTCCTGGATCCTGACAAAGGAAAAGATCCCCCAGGCTCTGACAGAATGGATGATCCTGAACATTAACAACAAGTATGTATTCCTTCTCATTGTTAATATTTTCCTGATCATTGTCGGTATGTTCATTGAAGGCAATGCTTCCATGATCATTCTGGTCCCCCTGATGGCGCCGATCGCCAAATCCTTTGGGATCGATGAGATCCAGTTCGCCATGGTCTATATTTTCAATAATGCGATCGGAGCATTCTCACCGCCTATGGGTACCCTGATGTTTGTTACCTGCGGTATTACAGGATGTAAGACCAAGGACTTTATCAAAGAAGCAATTCCGTGGTATATTATGCTTGTCATCGTGCTTCTGCTCCTCAGCTATGTACCGATCTGTACGACCTGGATCGTAAATCTTCTGTATTGATAAGATCAGAAATTACAGACAGCCGAAGAGAAGAAAAAGCTGTTTTTTTAACAACATTTTTTAACAATGGTTTATTAAATTGAAAGGGTATTAAAATGAAAAAATTAAGCTATGAGACTTTGAAAGAAATCGGATATCAGGGATATATCCTTGAGAATGCACCGGAAAGAGTTCTGCAGTTCGGCGAGGGAAATTTCCTCCGTGCTTTTGTAGAATGCTGGATCGATAAAATGAATGAGAAGGTCGGCTTTAATACAAAGGTCGTCCTTGTACAGCCCATCGCGCCGGGCCTTGCGGATATGATTAACGATCAGGAAGGCCTTTACACACTGATCCTGCGCGGCAACGACAACGGCAAGAAGATGGATGACCGCCGTGTGATCTCCTGTGTCAGCAAGTGCCTGAATCCCTATAAGGAATATGATAAAGTACTGGCTTATGCAGAGAGCGAAGATATCCGCTTTATCGTCTGCAACACCACAGAAGCCGGTATCCAGTATGATCCTGCCTGCCAGAAGGATGATGTTCCGGCAGCTTCCTATCCCGGAAAGCTGACCCAGTGGCTGTATCGCCGTTATCAGAAATTCGGCCAGGTAGAAGGCAAGGGTGTGATCATTCTTTCCTGCGAACTGATCGACAACAACGGCAAAGAGCTGGAGAAATGTGTAGGACAGTATGTTGAGCAGTGGGGCCTGGGCGATGATTTTGCTGCATGGCTGAAGAAAGAAGTTGTTTTCTGCTCTACGCTGGTCGACCGTATCGTTCCCGGATATCCGAGAGCAGACGCGGCACAGATCTGCGAAGAACTGGGCTATCAGGACAACCTGCTCGACGTAGGCGAATTCTTCGGCCTCTGGGTCATCGAAGGACCTCAGTGGATGAAGAAAGAGCTTCCGTTTGAAGAAGCCGGCCTTCCGGTCATCATCTGCGATGATCATAAGCCCTACAAACAGAGAAAGGTCCGTATCCTGAACGGCGCGCATACTTCTATGGTACTCGGCGCATATCTTGCAGGACAGGATATTGTACGGAACTGCATGAAGGATCAGGTCATCCATGATTTCATGAACAAGACCATCTATGATGAGATCATTCCGACCCTGACACTTCCGGAGGAAGAGCTGAAAGCATTTGCGGCAGAAGTAACCAACCGTTTTGATAATCCGTTTGTAGACCATGCCCTGATGAGCATCTCTCTTAACTCTACTTCCAAGTGGAAAGCCCGTGTCATGCCTTCCTTTAAAGGATATGTTGAGAAGTTCGGAAAACTTCCGGCCTGCATCACCGCTTCCTTCGCGTTCTATATCGCCTTCTATAACGGCTATAAACTGACGGATGAAGGCCTGGTAGCAAAGAGAGAGGCCAATGAGTACGTGGTAAAGGATGACAGAGATATCCTTGAATTCTACGCAGCCCACAAGGATGACAGTGTAGAAGATCTGGTTCATGCCGTTTGCACGAACACAGATTTCTGGGGCGAAGATCTGACAAAGATCGAAGGCTTTGAAGCAGCAGTAGTCGGGTACCTCAAAGACATCCGTGAGAAAGGCACCTACGAAGTAATGAAAGCCTGCCTGTAATCTGAAAACAGAAATCGATTAAGTATATCATAAATCAGGCCCCTGTCCGCTTTGGCGGCAGGGGCCTGATTTATTCTGCATCTTCAGGGAAACGCTGATTAAGGCGTTTCTCTAAGGATCTAGAAAGCTTTGATCTTTATATGTTCTTTCACAGCCTGCCGAAGAGATCCGGCCAGGACAGGGTCCGCATCCTCCTGGGCAGCATAAGTCTCGATTCCGCTTTGAAGGATCTTTACAGAAGACTTCGTGAGCCCGATCTGCTTTTCTCTTTCCAGAACCTCCAGAAATGCTTCCGCCATTTCACGAGTCGGCATCTGGGAAAGCTGCTGGGCAAATGCCTTGGCCAGGTTGTGAGGCTGCATGCTCGAACCTCCGAATACAAGACAGATGACACCCGGAACAGCCAGAACAAGGATCAGCGCCCCTTTCGTTCCCCCGGAAACCAGATGAACCAGAACAGCTGCCGCAAGCAATCCAATACCGGCATTCTGAAAACGCCCGGACATGGTCAGATATTTATCCAGAATCTGGCTTTTAATTT
The DNA here is from genome assembly GCA_902782975.1 of uncultured Lachnospiraceae bacterium. Lineage (GTDB taxonomy): Bacteria > Bacillota > Clostridia > Lachnospirales > Lachnospiraceae > Blautia_A. The sequence continues at coordinate 3,313 of CACZPF010000320.1, read as the reverse complement.
CTTTTTTGTGAGAAGAGGGAAGGTTCATATCCGATTCCTTTCACGTTGGAAGTACATAGGTAATTGCAAAACTCTTTGCATCGAGAGTCCCACAATTGTCAGTAGAATTGGCAACTTAATTATTTTAACAGATAACAGGGCATATTTCTATATGTTTGAGAGAAAATAATATAGTGCATTAATGATTTGAAAGTGTTATAGTAAAATAAAAAACGCAAGGAGGATTTTCCGATGAAAGAAAGACCACACAGCAGGAAGGTAAAAGTAGCAGAAGGCACGGCAGAGGTCAAAAAAGGCGAAAAGCTGGAAAACACCCCGATGGCCGGAAGCGGCGGCGCTCCTCTTGCCGGAAATGTAAAAGAGGGAGATAAAGACGAGAAGGACAATGGCTGATCGTTCAGCCGGATGGCCCGGAAGGGTGAATATCGGTAGATTCCTGAGAATAGAGGAGGCTAAAGAGAATGGGATTTTTTAAAAAAGCGGCAAAAATCGCGGCAGCAGCGTCAGTACTTTGTGCAGTGCTCTGTCAGGGAGCCTATGCCAAGGGCGTCGACACCAACTATACCCAGGTAAACGGTGAAGTAGCCAGAGGGGCGCGCAATAAATTTACAAAGCTGCGCGGCAAGGGGAAAGATACAGTTACGCTGATGATCTACATGATCGGGACCGATCTGGAGAGCAAAAGCGGCATGGCGACGGAAGACCTTAATGAGATGCTGTATTCGGGCCTTGATAATTCCAAGGTGAATGTCATTGTCCAGACGGGCGGCTGCAAGAGATGGCGCAATTCCGTCATCAGCGCAGGAAAGCAGCAGAGATGGGTGGTCACCGGGCAGGGGATCGGCCTGCTGGAAGAATCCAAAGAGAAAGTCAGCATGACAGATGAAGACCAGCTGTCTGATTTTATCCATTTCTGTACCGAAAAAGCGCCCGCGGACCGCTATATGCTGATCTTCTGGGATCACGGCGGCGGTTCAGTCAGCGGGTACGGCTATGATGAGACCAATCCCCGTGATTCCATGAACATCGGCGAGATCGCCAAAGGTCTGGAAGAGGGTGGTGTAAAGTTCGACTTTATCGGCTTCGACGCCTGCCTGATGGGAACACTGGAGACAGCCATCGCCATGGAACCCTATGCGGACTATCTGATCGCGAGTGAAGAAGCCGAACCGGGTACCGGGTGGTATTACACAAACTGGCTGAAGCTTCTGAATGAGAGTTCTTCCACCAATACGCTGAATCTTGGCCGTCAGATCTGTGATGATTTTACCACGAAAAATGCCATGTATGCTTCCAGTACAGGCACGACACTGTCCGTGGTCGACCTTGCGGAACTTGGCGGAACCGTTACCGGGAAACTTGGCGATTTCGGTGTAGATCTTACAAACAGGCTTAAGAGCAGCAAATATCAGGAAGTGGCCAATGCAAGAAACGGCAGCCGTGAATTTTCACCGCACAATCAGCTGGACCAGGTGGACCTTGTAGACTTCTGCCTGAACCTGAATACAAAGGAAAGTATCAACTTTGCAAAGACGGTGCAGTCGGCCATCAAGTACAACCGCGTGAACGGAATGACAAACGCCTACGGCCTCAGCATCTATTTCCCGAATTCCAGTCTGAAGTCAGTTAATTCCATGATCCAGATCTGTGAGGATATCGGTGTGGATTCCGCCTGGACGGACGGCATCCGTGCGTATGCAACGCTGGAGCAGTCCGGTCAGATCATGGCAAATAACGGCTACAGCTACGGCAGCGGTTCGGGCAGCCTCCTGGATATCCTTCTGGGATCCGGCAGTTCCGGCTCCGGTTCCTATAACTATTCCAGCGGTTCGGGCTCTTCGGGCAGCGGAAGCTTTCTGGGGTCACTGTTCCAGGATGCCTCTTCCGGTTCCTACAACACGTCTTCTGATACAGGAAGCATTCTGAATTCGCTGCTTCAGGGACTTGGAGGCGGTACACAGCCGCAGCAGCAGACCCAGAGTACAGGCTCGGGCCTTCTGGATCTTCTGACAGGCGGAGCAAGCTCCAGTCAGTCCTACAATTCCTATAACTCCTACAATTCCATGAGTGAACAGGATATCTACAACCTCCTGATGCAGGCTTATGGAATGAGCGGGAACAGCAGCAATGCCTATAACGGCTATGGCAGCGGATACAACAATGCCTATGGCAGCAACGGTTACGGCAACAGTGGGTACGGCAGTTCCTATGGCGGGAGTACGGCTGCAGATCTTCTGAATATTCTGACCGGAGGATATCAGTCCACCAGCGGTTCCTATTACGGAGTCAACGATTACTCATCCATCTTCGGCAATACGGCGGACTACAGCAATTCTTCTTCGGGCGCGGATCTGATTGGTATGGCTGCGCAGATGCTCTTTGGCCGCGCCATGGTCGGCTCCCAGACATTGGAGCTGACAGAGAAGGACGGCGAAAATGTCCTTGTGCTGAGTGAGGATATGTGGGACCAGATCACAGAGGCCGAGCTGAACGTATTTGTGGATGACGGGGAAGGCTATATCGATCTGGGCCTTGACAATGTCATCAGTTATAACGACGACGGAGATCTGATCGATTCCTGGGACGGAACCTGGCTCACGGTCAGCGGCCAGCCGGTTGCGCTTTATCCGATCAGTGACGAGGATGTGGATGATAACGGCTTATATATCACGACAAAATTCACACCGGTCCTTCTGAACGGAGAACGCGTCAACCTGATCATCGAGTTCAATGAAGAGACGGGGGTCGATGCCGTTATCGGCGCGCAGACCCTTTCACCCACTGGTGTGCAGGGCAAGGGATACCTTGAACTCGAGCCGGGGGATGTGATCCAGCCTGTCTGCGACTACTTTACCTATGACGGGGTTTTCGAATCCCAGTATACGCTGGGAGATCCCTTCATCGTACCGGATGATGCATTCCTTCCGGTCGTCAATATGCAGATCACGGGCGGAAGCCGTATGCTTTATACAGCCCGCCTGACAGATATCTATCAGGCAAATTACTGGCTGCCAATGACAGAGTACTGATAACAGCTGATATCAATATGGCTATAATGCAAAAGGGCTGTGAAAGCTGGCTTTCACGGCCCTTTTCCGTTGTGATAAGGAATAAAAATTGACTAACTATATATGAATATGTTATTATCGATTTTACAATTAAATATATGTTTTGAATACAGATGCTTCCATCCGGAAGCCTTCGCCGGAAACGTACTCCGGCGGCAGCAAGGGAAGTCAGGTGAGAATCCTGCATAAGGCCGTTACTGTGTTTGGCTCATTTGCCATAAATCAGATTACTTGACTGTATTCTT